>CAYIKX010000214.1:0-1525 GCA_964364025.1 uncultured Methanosarcinales archaeon | reverse complement strand
TGGGACGCTTACTATTCAGAAAGATAGCGGGGCTGGTGTTCTTGATACAGACGCAGAGTCAGCAATTTTAATCAAGGCTGGTTCTGGCGACGAGATGGGGTTGCGGATTGGCGTTGATACGACCAACAATGTAGCGCATATTCAATCTGTTGAGAATCTAATCGCCGCAAGAGATTTGTCGCTGAATGCAGGCGGCGGCAACGTCGGCATCGGCACAACTAATCCTGGCGCAAAACTTACAGTTAGTGGCGACGTAAGAATCGGCAGCGGTGCGGCGCAGGCAAACAAAGCACTTTGCTGGCTTGCAAACAATGCAATCGGCTACTGCTCAAGCGCTATTGATGCTTCAGGCTCATGCACCTGCAATACAATAAGTTAATTTAAAATTTAACAAAGTAATTAACAAAAAATAAATTTCAAATTCAACAAAAATATTAATCAAAAAAATAGGTTTAAATAAAAACAAAATATATTTTAGAAAAGAGGTAAAAAATTAAATAAATATGCCAAAAGAAATAGATAAGCAGAAATTGTTGAATTTGATGGAAATCTACAAGAAGCATTTAGAGAAAGAACTAGGGGCAAAGCTTGAAGAGCGGCCTGTAAAGCCGACAACAAAAGAATACCAGCAATTCAAGGCAGAATTTCTCCCAAAGCATATGAGTTTGTATGAGAAGCTGTGCAACTTAAGCGAAAAAATAATGAGGATAAAGGCGGATGAAAAAAAAGCAATTGCAATCCAGGAGGCAATTGATATAACGCATCTAGGCATAACCCCTTCAGGCGCTGTATCATTTTCATTCCTCATTCCTTTATTAGCAGCCTTATTTGGCTCATTATTTGCATTTTTAATTTTCAACTCATTATTTTTTGTTTTTTTATTCGCTGTTGGCGCTCTTGTGATGATTGTCCCGCTTGGAAAAGTGCCAGAGTTTCTTGCCAATAACTGGCGCCTGAAAGCAAGCAACCAGATGGTTTTATGCATATTTTACACTGTTACATTCATGAGGCACACATCAAATCTTGAAAATGCAATTGAGTTTGCATCGCAGCATCTTGCTCCGCCATTATCGCTTGATTTGAAAAAAGTGCTTTGGGATGTTGAAACAGAAAAATATTCTTCAGTAAAAGAGTCGCTTGACATTTACCTTGAAACATGGAAGAAATGGAACATTGAGTTTATCGAGGCATTTCATTTAATTGAAAGCTCATTATATGAAGGGGACGAAACCAGAAGATTGAATGCCCTTGACAAATCTTTGGATGTTATTCTTGACGAGACATATGAAAAAATGCTTCATTATGCCCACAATCTGCAAAACCCAATCACAATGCTGCATATGCTTGGCATTATACTCCCGATTCTTGGGCTTGTAATCCTGCCTTTGGTTGTAAGCTTTATGGAAAATGTCCAATGGTATCATCTCGCTGTTATTTATAATGTATTGCTAACAGTCACTGTTTATTACCTTGGAAAAAATATTCTTTCAAGAAGGCCAACCGGCTACGGCGACACAGATATTTA
>CAYIKX010000213.1:0-1538 GCA_964364025.1 uncultured Methanosarcinales archaeon | reverse complement strand
ATTGAAGGAAAAAAATATTGAAATCAAAAAAGCCAGCATTGGCAACATATCAAAAAAAGACATTTCAGATGCAGAAATAAGTTACGAAAAGGATCCTTTGCAGAGCGTAGTTCTTGGCTTTAACGCTGAATTGATGCCGGATATTAAAGTCCCTCAAAATGTTAAGGTTTTATCTAACAATATAATATATAAGCTCATAGAAGACTTTGAGAAATGGCAGCAGGAGGAAAGAAAAAAACTTGAAGCTAAAGCAATAGATTATCTATACAAGCCCTGCAAGATAAGGATTTTACCTGGCTATATTTTCAGGCAAAGCAATCCTGCAGTTGTCGGTATAGAGGTTATTTCAGGAACCTTAAAGACAGGACTGCCTTTAATGAAAAAAGATGGTGCAATAATTACAGAAGTCAAAAGCATCCAGCAGGAGCAGGAAACAATAGAAAAGGCCGAGAAAGGCAAGCAAGTTGCTGTATCACTGCCAGATGTGACGGTTGGAAGGCAAATACATGAAGAGGACATTTTGTATTCTGCCATTCCAGAAGAGCATTTCAGGAAATACAAGGAATTCAAGAAGCTTTTAAGTCAGGAAGAGATAGAACTGCTTAAGGAAATTGCCGAGATAATGCGGCAGCAAAATCCGATGTGGGGGATCTAAAGGAAAGGTATTGTCACATAAATAAATTCAATCCGCCTTCGGCAAATTTTAGTGCTCGGCGTTGCTCCGATTGCCACATCGCAACGCCTCGCCAAGTATTCACTAAAAATATAAAAATATCAATAAAATGCCAGAATTAAAAATCCTAAATAATAAGGAAATTAAAAAAATTTACGAATTGATTGAAAAGCAATGGAATATAAAGATAAAGCTAAATTATGGATTTTTGCGAAATAACAAGAACAGAATTTTTCTTATTTCTAAAGATATTTCGAAAATTGATTTGTCAAAATTAAGATTGAATTCTGTAGGCATGTATTTTTGCGAGATAGATGATAAAGGAATAAGATTAAGCATAGAGGGAAGCCAAATTGTTGGTCCAAAAGCAGAGAAAAATATTATTGAATTGAATGAAGACGAAGTCAAAAAATGGTTTAAAGGAGAGGACTTGGAAAAAGAATGCAAGGATTGCAAAGGATTTGTTATTTTGAAAAATAAAAATGATTTTTTGGGAACAGGGAAATACACTAATGGCAGGATTTTGAATTATGTGGGGAAGACGAGGAGGATTAGTGCAATTTAATCAAGATTTTCTGTACCTCATTAGATTATAATGCGGAACAAAAACAGGTTTATCTGGAGAAGTATTTTCAACTGCAACTCCATAGCGCCCTATTCTTTTCAGGCCAATCCTAGGTTCTTCCCATTCTACAGGCCTTAAAGCATACAGCTCAGTCCCAGAGGGAGATTGTTGTCCAATCTTTTTGACTAATCCTTGAAAATTTGAGTCCAGCAGATAAGCAAAAATAGTCCTGAAATCCTCAAACCTTAACCCATTTGAGTGATATGTATAGTCGTCAAGAAAATCCCCTTGTACTATTCT
>CAYIKX010000212.1:0-1550 GCA_964364025.1 uncultured Methanosarcinales archaeon | reverse complement strand
AAAGAATTGCTGATAAGGCTGCTGCCTGGCTTGTTGTAGTAGCTATACTTGCTGGTCTTGCAACCTTCTTTGGATGGTATGTTTTTGCAGGAGCTACGCTTCTTACAGCATTAACCTTTGCAATTTCGGCAGTCGTAATTGCTTGTCCAGATGCACTTGGATTATCTACGCCAACTGCCGTTGCTGTAGGGACAGTTATAGGGGCTAAAATTACCATACTTATTAAAGATGCAGCTACTTTAGAAAATGCATCAAAAATTAATGCAATTGTATTAGATAAGACTGGAACTCTCACAGAAGGAAAACCAAAAGTTACTAATGTTGTTGCTTTCAATGGATTTTCTGAGAAGGATGTTTTAGCATATATGGCTAGTGTTGAATCAAATTCAAACCACCCAATTGCAAAGGCAATAATTGATGAAGCAAATAAACAAGGATTAAAACTATTGCCCGTAACCAATTTTGTATCGGTTGCCGGGCATGGGTTAAAAGCAAAGATTAAACTAAAATCTGTTTTAGTTGGAAATGAAAAACTACTTAATGATAATAAAATTGATACCAAAGTTCAGAAAGAAACTCTTGAAAAATTAGCAGGTGAAGGTAAAACGTTAAGCTTGATGGCAATAAATGGTAAATTTGCTGGAGTTATTGCTGCAGCAGATACTATAAAAGAAAATGCAAAAAAAGCTGTAGAAGAATTAAATAAACTAGGAATAGAAACTGCAATGATAACTGGAGATAATAAACTTGTTGCAGATGCAGTGGGCAAGGAATTAGGAATTAAAAGAGTATTTGCTGAAATCTTGCCAGAAGATAAATCAAAGTATGTGAAGAAATTACAAGATGAAGGAAAATTTGTTGCTATGGTTGGCGATGGTATTAATGACGCTCCTGCACTTGCTCAATCAGATATTGGAATTGCGATAGGTGCTGGAACTGATGTGGCAATTGAAACTGCAAGCATTGTTCTTATGAAATCAGATCCCTATGACATTGTTAAGGCAATTATATTAAGTAAAGCAACCGTAAGAAAAATGAAACAGAATTTATTTTGGGCGGCGATTTATAATGTCTTAGCAATACCCGTGGCGGCAGGAGTTTTCTATACATCTTTTGGTATTTCACTTAGACCAGAAATAGCTGCTTTGTTAATGTCAGTTTCATCTATTATCGTGGCTACAAATGCAGTTCTTTTAAAAAGAATAGAATCTAAACTTGGAGATATTAAAAATGATAAAGGATAAAAAATTATTGTATCTCGCCCTTGGAATTGCAGCTATAATTATTATAATAGCGTTTATTTTTAATTCTGCTTTGGAAAAGATAAGCAGTAATAATTATGGACTGTGGTGGCTGGTTATTTTGAACTCACTTATATTCATTATCTTTGCATTTAGCTTTACAAAGCCAAAGACAAAACGGGACTGGCGTTCTTTTGGCGCATTTTCTGCTTTCATTGTAGCCTTATTCACAGAAATGTATGGTTTTCCTTTAACGATTTATTTATTCTCTGGCTGGCTTGGCAGCAAGTATCCTCAGATAGACTTATA
>CAYIKX010000211.1:0-1553 GCA_964364025.1 uncultured Methanosarcinales archaeon | reverse complement strand
ACTATTTTTGAGAAAAAAAGAAGGAACTGAGCATATCCCGAAAAATAAGGCATTCATTGTTGCAGCCAATCATGAATCCTATCTTGACCCATTGCTGATTATTGCAACTATTGTTCCATTAATCAATAAAAAAATTCATTTTCTGGCAATGAGGGGCAGATTCTGGAATAAATTTGGAGACAAAATATCCCGTGATTGGGCAGGATGCGTGCCTCTTGATAAAGGTAAAGAGTATAAAGCTCTAAAAGAACTTAAATATTTGCTTAACAGAGGAGAAATTATAGGCATATTTCCTGAAGGTCCACGAAGTCTTGACGGAAATTTAAGAAAAGGCAAGACAGGAATCTCAAGGCTGGTCTTGAGCGCAAAAGCGCCTGTTCTTCCAGTAGGACTAATAGGAACTTATGAAATAGCATCAAAGGAAAAGCTAATACCTAAATTAAAAAAAGCTAATATCAGAATAGGAAAACCTTTATATTTTAATGAATATTACAGTAAGAGGGTAACAAAAAAGGTATTAAGGGAGATTACCGATAGGGTTATGAAGGAAATCGCTATTTTAACATGTCAGAAATCGCCACTCGTACGCTCTCTGCTTTAGATCAGAGAAAGAGGGCGATTTCTGAGCATGCTCAAGAACACGCCTAGCCTTTTAGGGCGGCGGTTCTTGACAAATCGAAGGTATGAATTTTAAATGAAAGTGCTTGTAATAGTTCCGTGTTATAATGCAGAAAAATTCATAGAGGGCACAATAAAAGATATACAAAAATATCACAAGAATATTTTAATTGTGGATGATGGAAGCACTGACAGGAGCTATGAGCTGCTGAAAAAAATAAAATCTATAAAAATAATAAGGCATCTGCATAACAAGGGCAAGGGAGCAGCCTTAAAGACAGGGTTCAGCTATGCAATTAATAATAATTTTGATGCTGTTATAACAATCGATGCTGATGGCCAGCATAAGGCTTCTGACATCCCCAGATTTATTACAGAAAGCAACAGATTTGATATCATAATCGGGAACAGAATGCATGATATAAAGAATATGCCCCTCACAAGAATAATTGCCAATGCACTTTCCTCATTTTTAGTATCAACAAAATGTAAACAAGAAATACCAGACAGCCAATCAGGCTACAGGTTGATTAAGACAAATGTTCTTAAAAATATTAAGCTGGAGCAGGATGATTATCAAATGGAAACAGAGATGTTGTTAAAAACAATTAGAAAAGGCTATAGGATTAACCATATACCCATACAAACAGTATACGGCAAGGAAAAAAGCCATATAAATCCTTTTGATATTACATGGCAATTTGTAAAGGTTATGTTGCATAATAAATGATTTGATTCATCTATGCATTTTTATATAGCTAATCAATCCGCCTGCTTTTATTAGCTCCTGTGCAAATTTTGGAAAAGGCGCAAATTTATATTCTTTCTTGTCTCTCAAACTTTTTATAACGCCTTTTTCTATGTCTATTTCTAATTCATCTCCATTTTTGATTTTTTTCGACAAGCCTTTGCATTCAATTGCATAAAACCCATTG
>CAYIKX010000210.1:0-1557 GCA_964364025.1 uncultured Methanosarcinales archaeon | reverse complement strand
TAAGACAAGTTTTACAAGCGAGCTTTCGAATGAAGCAATTTACAGGCATCCAGATAAAGTAATATTAATTGCAAGAGAGAAAAATGACGAGATGAAATGCAGTCTGAGGTCAGCAAAGATTATTTTGCCGCCTTTGATTGAGAAAGCTTTAGCTGGCTTAGATGGCTATGGCGGCGGACATGAGCATGCCTGCGGCTTGAATATAAAAACACACCACTTTGAAGAATTTGTCAAAAGGTTTAAAGAGATGGTTTAGATTTTTATTATAATTAAAATTCAAACCCTTAAATTCTGATTGATAAAATTGATAATTTCATCTTTATTTCTGTTAGTTGACTCTTTGCTCTTAATCTTGGAAGCAAATAAGTCAAGATTGTCTTTTTTTATCCTGGCATTAATCCTTGTTATCTTATCATTGATTTTGTTTAATCTTGTTACAACCATGTTGAGCTTATTCTTTATTTCATTTGGAATGGAAAGCACCAATAATTTGCTGCAATCCCTGTTTATATAGAATATCTTGCTGCCTCCAAAAGTTTTTTGCTCCTCCCTTAGGAAATCTTTCCACACATCAGAGTAGTTTCCATCGCTTTTTTTCAGCTTTAATATCAATGCTTCTTTATAGGACTTTGATTTAATAAGATGCAGTTCAATGCTGTCGTTGCCCGCTTCAATGTCATCCTTAAATTCAAGAGCGCTTTCATCTTCCATGCCGTTAAAGCTGAAATATTCAATAGCATCCAAGCTTCTGTCTATGTCAATGTGAGAAATAATGTTCTTGTAATCCTGCTCCATATGACTACCACCCCAATTTTTTACTGTATTGGAATAGGTAGTATATATATTTTCTGATTTAAAAGCACAAACAATAACCTTTAAATAATACCAATATAGCAATCTTCTCATGGAAGAGCAGGTTTCAAGCGATAGTCAGGCAATGAGCAATCCAATGCCACAGATAGCTATTGCAGCAGAGGCTTTGAAAGCCACAAAAATAAACAAGATGGTGATGCACGGCTTCAAGTCCTTTGCCAAGCATACCGAAGTATTGTTTGGTGGTAATTTTAATTGTGTTTTAGGGCCAAATGGCGCGGGAAAGTCGAACATACTTGATGCTTTATGCTTTGTTCTAGGCAAATCGTCTTCAAGAGATTTAAGGGCGGAAAAATCTGCAAATCTTATCTATAATGGGGGCAAATCAAAAAAGCCTGCAAAGCAGGGAGAGGTAAGCATATTTTTTGATAATTCTAACAGGGTATTCCCAACAGAAGACAAAGAAGTCAAAATAACAAGGATTGTAAGGCATAACGGGCAATCAATATACAAAATCAATGACAAAGCGATGACAAGGCAGCAAATAACAAACCTTCTTTCTCTGGCAAAAATAGATCCGGATGGCTACAACGTAATACTGCAGGGAGACATAACTAGATTTGTTGAAATGCATCCTGAAGAGAGAAGAATGCTGATTGAGGATATAGCAGGCATCTCGATTTACGAGGAAAAAAAGCACAAGGCAATGCTGGAACTTGAAAAAGTAGAGCAGCATTTAAGGGA
>CAYIKX010000209.1:0-1639 GCA_964364025.1 uncultured Methanosarcinales archaeon | reverse complement strand
TCGTTTATTATGTTAAACTCTTTTTTATATTGATCAGGACTCTTTGATTCAAAATTTTCACCTTTTCTAAAACAATCACTGCAGTAAACTGGCTTGCTCCCGCTTGGCTTGAAAGGAACTTCGCATCTTGCGCCGCATTTGTCACAGGTTGCGCTATGCATCTCAACTTCTTTTCTAAAATCTCTTCTTTCAGGCCTGTCAGAATCTCTGCTGAATCTTCTTGAATCTCCATAACTGGGCCTAGAATCCCTTCTTCCAAATTTTCTATCCCGACTAAAGTTTCTCATATTGCAAACCTAAAAGGATAGATGAGCATTTATAAGTTTATGGTAAGGATAATTTTTTCATTCTCCTTTTATTTGATTTAACAAAGTCACCAGTCGAAAGGATTTTCGGAGATTAATCTCACTCCACCTTCTCCCCCAACCTTCCCAATTTCTCTCCGTCTAAGAATTTTTTTAATATTTCCTTCAATTCCTTTATCTTTACCCTTACCTGCTCTGTTGTGTCCCTGCTTCGTATTGTAGCACTTTCGTCTTCAAGGCTTTCAAAATCAACTGTTACAGAAGCATAAACTCCAGTTTCGTCTGCTCTGGCATATCTTCTTCCGATTGAGCCGCTTAAATCAAAAGTGCAAGCCCATTCTTTTTTCAATTCATCATAAATATCCCTGGCTTTTTTTACCAAGTCTGCTTTGTTTGAAACCAAAGGAAAAACTCCAATCTTTACAGGAGCCAATTTAGGATGCAATTTCAAGACAATATTTTCTCTTGATTTGTCATAGTGATAAGCGTCAAACATAAACACTAGAAAAGCCCTTTCAACTCCCTGGGATGGCTCGCAAATTACATGAGGCACTATTTTTTTCTTGGTTTCTTCGTCAAAAATGCTCAAGTCTGTTTTTGAATTTTGAATGTGCTGTTTTAAGTCAAAATCTGTCCTGTTGCTTAATCCTTGCAATTCCTTCCATCCAAATGGAAATTCATATTCTAAATCCCAGGTATCCAAAGCATAATGCGAAAGCTCATCTTTCACATGCTGCCTTATCCTGAAATGCTCAGGGCTTGCGCCTAAATCAACAAACCATTTGTGCATCAAAGCCAGCCAATAAGCATGCCATCTTGTCCTGATTATTTTTTTACTCAGGCATTCTTTAATCGTTAATTTCTCCATTTTTTTATCGTGCTTTTGCATGTCAGCAGATAAAACATTCAGCTCATGCTCAAGAATTTCATCAATGTAAGGGCATTCCTCCTGCTTTTCAGGGTTAACAAAATACTCTATCTCCATCATCTCAAATTCCCTTAGTCTAAACAAAAAATCTCTTGGAGCAATCTCATTCCTGAATGCTTTTCCAATCTGCGCAATGCCAAATGGCAGTTTCAACCTGGCATTTTCCTGCACCAGCCTGAAATCTGTAAAAATAACCTGTGCTGTTTCAGGCCTTAAAAATGCAATTGAGCTGGATGTCTGAACAGGCCCGACGCTTGTTGCAAACATTAAATTGAATTTTTTCGGCTCTGACAGATTGCTTCCGCACTTTGGGCATTTTATCTTATTTTTGCTTAATTCCTTTGCAACATCATCAAGCGACATTCCAGCAGTTGAAATTTTTAATTTATCCTCAATCAATTGGTCT
>CAYIKX010000208.1:0-1676 GCA_964364025.1 uncultured Methanosarcinales archaeon | reverse complement strand
ACATGCTTGCAAAAGACATTGAAGTCAGAAATTTAAGAATAATAGTGAAAGGAAAGCAATTGGGTTTAAATGAGCAATTCATAGAGGATCAATTGATTTTTGAATGAAAATAAACATAAAATAAAAAATAAAATGGTAAAAACTGCAGCTGCTGGAACAAATGAATTCATTGTAGGCTTTCAATTAGCCGGTATTAAAGATACTGTTGAATTAGGCATCAATCCTTATAACGAATTAAAAAATTTGAAGAATAGAAAAGATTTAGGAATTGTCATTGTCGATGAGAAAATAATGGAAAGCTTGGAAATGCATCAAAGGCTCGATATAGACGCTTCAGTTGAACCAGTCTTTATTCCTGTATCAACAAAGGTCGAGCAAGATAGCTTAAGAAGGCTCATCAAGAAATCAATTGGGGTTGATTTGTGGAGATAGGCAAAATGGATAAAGGTGTTTTATATAGGATAGCAGGCCCTGTTGTTGTAGCTAAAGGTATAAAGCCAAGGATGTACGATGTTTGCAGGGTTGGAAATGAAAAATTGATGGGAGAAGTAATCCAGATTGAAGGCGAAAAAAGCATAATCCAAGTTTATGAAGACACCTCTGGCATTAAACCAGGCGAGCCAGTAATTAATACAGGCGAGCCATTAAAAGTGGAGCTTGGGCCGGGAATGCTCGGCTCAATTTACGATGGAATTCAAAGGCCATTGCCTGTTTTAATAAAGCAAATGGGTAATTTTATCAAAAGAGGAATTGATGCGCCAGGGCTTGATCAGGCGAAGAAATGGGATTTCAAAGCAACTGTTAAGAGTGGTGAAACAGTTTTAGGTGGCACTATTATCGGCGAAGTTGAGGAGAATCCTGGAATTATCCATAAAATTTTATTGCCGCCAAACCAGAAAGGGAAAATTGCAGAAATTAAATCAGGCAAATTTACAGTAAATGATGCAATAGGAAAACTTGATAATGGATTTGAATTAAAATTAAAGCACAATTGGCCTGTAAGAGTTGCAAGACCAGTCAGCACCAAGCTCAAACCAGAAGCGCCTTTGATAACTGGCCAAAGAATTTTTGACGCATTGTTCCCTTTAGCAAAAGGCGGAGTAGCAGCAATTCCTGGGCCGTTTGGCTCGGGAAAAACAGTAACTCAGCAAGCCCTTGCGAAATGGTCTGATGCAGACATAATTGTTTATGTTGGTTGCGGTGAAAGAGGCAATGAAATGACAGAGGTTCTTGCAGAATTTCCTGAGCTGATTGACCCTAAAAGCGGAAAACCATTGATGAATAGAACTGTATTGATTGCAAATACTTCAAATATGCCAGTCGCTGCCAGGGAAGCAAGCATTTACACTGGCATCACAATTGCAGAATATTACAGGGATATGGGCTATTCTGTTGCCTTGATGGCAGACTCCACATCAAGATGGGCAGAAGCAATGAGGGAAATTTCCTCAAGACTAGAGGAAATGCCAGGCGAAGAAGGATATCCTGCTTACCTGTCAACAAGGTTGGCGCAATTTTATGAAAGGTCTGGAAGAGTTGTCCCGTTAGGAACAAAAAAAGAGGGCAGCATTAGTGTTATTGGTCCCGTCTCTCCGCCAGGCGGGGATTTCTCAGAGCCAGTAACTCAAAGCACTTTAAGGGTTACAAAAGTATTCTGGGCGCTTGACGCAAAACTG
>CAYIKX010000207.1:0-1704 GCA_964364025.1 uncultured Methanosarcinales archaeon | reverse complement strand
ATAAAATGAAAACGGATCAGGCTCAGTCTGAAATCAAAAAAATTGAAATTGCTTGAAGCATTAGGACTTGTTGAAAAGATAGTTATTGACAGTCCAAGAAAAGTTGCTTATACATTGAGCGAAAAAGGCAAAGAAATATCTCAAATGCTCTTAAGTTTTGCTACAAACCTTGCTAAATAAGTATCAAAACAGCTTATTCTTGTCTTTTTGGTTTGACAGAAGTTACTATCCAGCGCCCAATTCTGAGCAGCCATTCTACAGCGATAATAAATAGCAGGTATTTTGCTACTCTTGGAATTTGCTGCAATAACACAGGGAACGAAGAAGTGATTGTTTTTATCGTTACTGCTTTTGGGTCGATGAGAAATATTGCTATTAATGTCAATGGCAGTAATTTTGCCATGTCCTCTGCTAACTTCTCACTTACATACGCTCCTATTCTTGTTGCTGCTACAATAATGATGCCAAGAAACAAAATATCCTCTATAGGTCTTGATTTTGATAGTGTAAATAACAAAAATGAAAATATCAGAAACCATATAAATGAGTATATGGGGAATATAAATAAATACTTCAGAAAGTATATAATTCTATCCAGCACATTTGCGAACTTGCTTTTAAGGTTTAATTTTGGTATTTCAAACAAATCCCTTCTGGCTAACTGTTTATAATAGATGTACCATGCTAATAAACTTGCAAAGAACAAAACAATTGTAGAGATAAATAAGTTTAGGAATTGCTTGTCCAAAACAAAATCTTTAGTTAATGTAATATAATAGTTAAAGTCCATAAAATGTTTTATTAGCTAATTAATATTTAAAACTATCCAAAATCTTTATAAATCTACAAACATTTACAAAAATTATGACAACACAGCTTAAATATGCAAGAGACAATGTTATGACAAAAGAGATGAAATTTGTTGCAGAGCAGGAAAATGTTGATGTCGAATGGCTAAGAGATGAGATTTCTAAAGGCACAATACTAATTCCTGCAAATATAAATCATAAAATATTAAAGCCGATTGGAATTGGAAAAGGATTAAAGACAAAAATAAATGCAAATATCGGAGCTTCTAAAATAAGAGCAAGCATTGCAGAAGAATTGAAAAAATTGGAATACTGCATCAAATATGGTGCAGACACCGCAATGGATTTAAGCACAGGCGGAAATTTAAATGTGATAAGGCAGACAATAATTGATAATTCGCCTATTCCAATCGGGACTGTTCCAACATATCAGGTTGTTGAGGAAGCAAACGGGAAAATTGAAAATATCAAGGCAGAGGACTGGCTTGATGCAATTGAAGTACAAGCAAGGCAAGGCGTTGATTATATGACAATTCATGCCGGCATTTTAAGAAGGACATTGCCATTAACAAGAAATAGAATTACTGGAATTGTTTCAAGAGGAGGCGCAATTCTTGCCAGATGGATGGTTGAGAATGACAAAGAGAATCCTCTTTACACGCAATTTGAGCAGATTTGCGATATTTTTGAAAAGTACGATGTTACTTTTTCTCTTGGAGATTCCTTGAGGCCTGGAAGTTTGCATGATGCAACCGACAAAGCACAGATTACTGAATTGAAAATATTAGGAGAATTAACTTTGAAAGCATGGAAAAAAGATTGCCAAGTGATGATTGAAGGCCCCGGACATATTCCGCTGCATCAGATAAAGTTAAACGTTGAATTGGAGAAAAAA
>CAYIKX010000206.1:0-1748 GCA_964364025.1 uncultured Methanosarcinales archaeon | reverse complement strand
TATGCATCTTCCTTAATTCTTCCTTTAGCATCTTGCCCATTGTGTTTTTTGGCAATGAGTCAATAAAATCAACAAACCTCGGCTTTTTGAAAGAAGCTAGTTTTTCTTTGCAATAAGCGATTACTTCATCTTCTGTTAGTTTTGAATTTTGGTTTAGGATGACATATGCCTTGACTGATTCACCAAACTCTTTGTCAGGAACTCCAATAACAGCGCATTCCTTGACTTGAGGCATTGATTCAATCATTTCTTCAATTTCCCTTGGGTATATATTAATGCCTCCAGAAATTATTACATCTTTTGACCTTCCAATAATATACACATAACCTTTTTCGTCTATTTTGCCTACATCCCCTGTAACAAACCACCCGTCTTTGAAAACTTCTTTGTTGTAATTTGGCTTGTTCCAGTAGCCATTAAACACATTCGGACCTTTAATTAAAATTTCTCCTTCTGTGTTGACAGCCATGTCATTGTAGTTTTTGTCTGTAATTCTCACCTTAACACCAGGCAGGCAAGGACCCACACTTCCAGGCACTCTTTCTCCATCATAGGGATTGCTAAAATTCATCATAGATTCTGACATGCCAGCCCTTTCCAGAATTTCATGCCTAAATGCCTTTTTAAGCTTGTAAAATAACTCTCTTGATAAAGGAGCAGAGCCAGAAACAAAAAGCCTCATTGAAGAAGTATCATATTTCTCAAGACCTTCAACTTCCAATAATTTGAAGTACATTGTAGGAACGCCCATAAATAATGTCACTTTTCTTTTCTGGATTGTTTCCAAAACATCTTCTGCAATAAATTTTTTCCTTAAAATTGTAAAATTTCCTGCATATAATGAGCCGCATAAAGCAACTCCAATTCCATGAATATGATATAAAGGCAATGCTAATAAGAAAATATCGTCTTTTGTCCATTTCCAAGTCTGGACTAAAGCTTTCACTCCAGAAGCGACATTAAGATTGGTTAAAGCAGCCCCTTTTGGCTTGCCAGTTGTTCCAGAAGTATAAAATATTATTGAATAATCATCATCTTTAATTATTGCTGACGGTTCCTTATCTGCAGCATTTTTTATTAATTCATCAAAATTCAATGTATTATTTTCTCTTCCATCAATTAAAATTATATGTTTTAACTCAGGCAGTTTATCTTTAATATTTTTAACAATCGGCAATCTTTCCTTGTCTGTTATGATTGCTTTGGCAGTGCAATCACTTAAAATATGAAGAATTTCCTGCTCCTTGAAATTTGCATTCATTGGAACTACTATGCTGCCATTCTTGAAATTGCCAACTATGAAATAAACTAATTCTAAGCAATTCGGCATAAACTGCGCTACTCTGTCGCCTTTGACAATGCCTATATTTTGAAAGGCATTTGCTACTTTGTTGCCTATCTGGTTTATTTCCTTGAAAGTAACCCTTTTGTCTTCAAACTCTATAGCTACTTTGTCTGGGAGTTTATCTGATGTTTGTTTGAATAATGATGATATAGGCATAGTGCAGAAGATAAATAGTATGTTTTTAAAATTTGCTTATTAAATTATAAAAAGCCTCTGAGGAGATTTGAACTCCCGACCTGCTGCTTACTCGTTAATTACGAGGCAGCCATTCTAATTGCCCAGCAAGCCAATTGAAATTGGCAGCTACCAGGCTGAACTACAGAGGCGTAAGAACCAGTTTTACTTTAATGCTTTTAAAATTTCTTCTTTTGAACTAAACTTTTTCTGGCACTCGAAGCATACA
>CAYIKX010000205.1:0-1775 GCA_964364025.1 uncultured Methanosarcinales archaeon | reverse complement strand
AGCAAATGCAAAGCATTTGCATTTAAATCAGAATAATCCTGATAATTTCCCTTTACTTTTAATTTTTCATACGCATTCCACACATTTACAAACTTTTTCAATTCAATTATTCTTTTCAACCTTTTTATTTCAGATACAAGAGTCTTTTTTCTATCCCAGTCTCTCCTTATATGCATCGTCTGAAATTCAAAATTCAACGCCTCTAACTTTGCTTCCATATTCACCCCATTATACTTATCCAACTCTTTATTCAAAAACTGCTGAAATTCTTCCAATTTAATTCCTAAATCTTTTGCAGTTCCTATCGTTCCAATATATTTATGACAATTTATTACATTAACTTTTAAATTTCTATGTAAAATTACCTTCGCTTGGTCTGGGTCAAGTATCTTAAACTCTTTACTTATTCCTATTTTATCTCCATAACTTCTAAGTAAATCAGCAGAAAAACCATGAAATGTTCTTATTACTGGACTATTTAATTTATCACTTGCCCCTGTTAATCCAAGCACCTTTTCAATTCTAAGAACTAAATTGTTTGCTGCCTCATTAGAAAATGTAATGCAAACAATTCTTTCTGGCTTCACTCCCTTTTCAACTAAATGCTTCATCTTTTCGACTATTGCATATGTCTTTCCCGTTCCCGCCCCAGCCAGTATAACGCACGGCCCTTTTACTTTTTCAATTGCATTTGTATTAGACATAAAAGTCAATCACTCGCCATCTTTTTTAATCTTTGGTACATGAGAAAAAGCATCAAGTTGCTCACCAGTGAATCTTGATATATCAATAAGAAAATCCGCATACTTTTTCATTTCTTCAGCTATGCTCTCTTTGTCTCCAAGAAGAATGACCTGTTTCCCCATGTTTTTAACGGCTTTTACAGATTCAAGCAAATCAATATCACCAGACAAAACAACAGCTACATCAAAAATGTTCTTATGTGCAAAATCAACCAAATCAACTGCTAACTGTACATCAACACCTTTTTGAACTATCTTCAAATCGGAATAACTTAATTGAAGTGGCTTAGCTCTTACCTCAAAGAAATAATAATTTTTAGCCAATTTGAAAAAATTAACTTGTTTTTCCCTATCTTTTTTGGCCTTAATTAAGGGGGAACCTAAAAATAAACTGCCATGTTTAACCAATTGTATAATTCCACTTTGAATTAATCGAGTGTTCTTTAAGATTAATTTTCTTAAAATCTTCTTCTAAAACTTTCTTGCCTAATTCATAAATTCTTTTATCCATTTTTGCTTTTATTTTCAATCCTTTTTTAGTTTTTGTTCCTTCAATCAAATTAATAATTACTTCATAATTTATTAGAGGTTTTCCTCTCCAATTCATACTAATAAATGAAAACATCTTATGTTCTATTTTATTCCACTTGCTTGTTCCGGGTGGAAAATGGCAGACAGTAATTTTTAATCCTGTTTTATTTGCAAATCTCTGCAAATAAAATTTCCATAATCTACTGCGACTTGCATTGCTTCCCCCACCATCAGCAAATATCAATAATTCTTTAGCATTTGGATAATTCTTCTTTCCAATATTGTTCCACCATTGTCTAATGCTTTCAACAGCAAATTCAGAAGTATTATGATCAATCCCAACATTAACAAATCCATTATTCATATTAATATCATAAATTCCATAAGGAATTGCCTTACCTTTAGCTAAAAACCAGAAATCGTAAACATTAACTATTTCAGATTTACCTTTCTTCATCCATTTTCTTCCAGAATTCTTAAAATTACCGACGAGCTCTTTCT
>CAYIKX010000204.1:0-1800 GCA_964364025.1 uncultured Methanosarcinales archaeon | reverse complement strand
GCGCAATTATTTTTGCATCCGGGTAGCGCTGCTTGAATTCCATTAATGTTTCCGAGTCTAATTTATCGTGAACAAAACAGTAGCCATCCCATAATATAACCTCTTTGCCTGTGTGCTGCTGCACATATCTTCCAAGATTTTTGTCCGGCAAAAATATTATTCTTTTGTGCGGCAAAGAGTTTACTACTTCAACTGCATTTGCAGATGTGCAGCAAATATCTGAAATAGCTTTTACATCATCAGTTGTGTTTACATAGCTTACAACTGCGGCATCAGGATATTGTTTTTTGACTTGCTTTAATTTCTCGACTGTAGCCATATCAGCCAAAGAGCAGCCTGCATCCAAAGTCGGCAATAAGACAGTTTTATGGGGGCTTAGGACTTTTGCTGTTTCTGCCATGAATTTTACCCCGCAGAATAAAATTACATCAGCATCTGTTTCTGCAGCTTTTATTGACAAGCCCAAAGAGTCTCCTATGTAATCGGCTATCCTGAACATTTCTGGCCTTTGGTAGTTATGAACTAAAATTACAGCATTTCTCTGCTTCTTCAGTTCCAGAACCAGCTCTATCATTTTTTCCGTGTCGTTCATCAGACTTTGCGGCAATAACTTCTGCTCCATCAATATTGGTTATAAAGATTTTATTTAAATACTTACGTGAAGAGGCAATAATGGTTCAACTAATATAAAATGGCGGCAAATTTTGCCTATAAATAGAAAAATATATTAAGCAAAGAGCGTCCCTTTATATTATGTATTTTGTAACCTCAAAAACAGATAAGGAGTCCTTAGAACTCGCAAAAATCATAGCAAATTATCTTAGGGAGAATAATATAAGATATGCTTCAAGCAAAGAGAAGGAATTAAATGAAAATTATGAAATAGCAGTAGCAATAGGCGATGACAGGTTTATTCTGGAAACGTTTAGAAGAATGGGAAAATTGCAAATTCCGGTTTTTGCCGTTGCATCATCTCAAAGCTTTCTTGCACAGGCAAATTCCTTGAATTTCAAGCATTATATCAATTTAATAAGAAAAGGCAAGTATGAGATTTTTAAAAGAGCAAGATTAGCTGCAAGGTTTGATAAAGCAATAACACCAATTGGCTTGAACGACATTGGCATGTTTTGCTCTAAAAGCGCTTCTCTGCTTAAATATTCGCTTTTGCTAAATGACGAGTTATTTTGGAAAGACTCAAGCGACGGCATAATAATTGCGACGCCAACAGGAAGCACAGGTTATTCCCTGTCTGCCGGAGGTCCAATAGTTTTAGGCGAGCCGCACATATTTACTGTTGCTTCCATTTCTTCGCTGGAAAAACATTCGCCAGTAGTAATTGCCGACAACACAAAAATTAAGATAGCTAATATAGAAGGCAGCAACCCCACACTTATTGTCGATGGCGAGATTAGAATTCCAATCCGTGCAGAAGAAATTTCAATAGAAAAATCCCCTTATGATGCAAACTTCATAATATTCTCAAAAGAGTATTCATTAGAAAGCAAATTAAAGAAGAGGACAATTAAAGTCAACATTGGCAAATTAAAGAATCTGCCAGCAAGCGCAAAGCTGGTTTATAAAATCCTTATGCATGAGGGCAATATGACGCAAAAGGAACTGATAAATACGTCTATGCTGCCAGAGAGAACTGTGAGATATGCTCTTGGTATATTGCTAAAAAATAACCTGATAGCAAGCCAGCCGCACTTTATTGATGCAAGGCAGACTGTTTACGGGGTTTGAAATTAGTCAAAAATTACGCGCCGGGGACGGGACTTTCAAAGTTCCTTTTTTTGAACC
>CAYIKX010000203.1:0-1819 GCA_964364025.1 uncultured Methanosarcinales archaeon | reverse complement strand
GGAGACGAAGGCGGTTTTGCGCCTCCAATCGGAAACGTGGGAGAAAGATTAGAGCTATTATCAAAAGCAATAGAAGAAGCAGGGTATGCTAAAAAAATAAAATTAGCCTTGGACTGCGCTGCATCCGAATTTTATAATAATAGAAATTGCACTTATAAAATTTTAAATAAGAGATACAATCATGGGCAGTTAATTGATTTCTATAAAAATCTGGCTAAAAAATTTCCAGTAATTTCCATCGAAGACGGCTTCGCCCAAGATGATTGGCATGGCTGGGGTCTTTTCAACAGAGAATTAGGAAGCAAAATCCAAATTGTTGGGGATGATTTATTAGTGACTAATATGATGAGGATTAAAAAAGCACTGGAGGAAAATGCATGCAATGCGCTTCTATTAAAAGTAAATCAAATAGGGACAGTTACAGAAGCCATTGATGCCGCAACTACGTCGTTTAAAAACGATTGGAATGTCATAGTAAGCCATCGCTCTGGTGAAACAGAGGACAGCTTTATTGCGGATTTGGTCGTAGGGCTTGGGGCTGGCCAAAGCAAATTCGGGGCGCCTGCAAGAAGCGAGAGAACTGCAAAATACAACAGGCTGCTGAGAATAGAAGAAAAACTTGGAAAAAAGGCGGTTTTTGCAAAGTTATAAAATGTAAAGACTTTAATTTGGCAAATGATAAAAATTGTACTTCTGCGTCATGGACAAAGCACATGGAACAGGGAAAACAGGTTTACCGGCTGGACAGACGTGCCTCTGACAGAGCAAGGAGTTAAAGAAGCAGGAAAAGCAGGAAAAATACTGAAAGAAAAAAATTTCACTTTTGACGTTGTTTTTACTTCGCTGCATAAACGAGCAATTGATACCACCAAGATAGTTCTTAAGCAGATGAAACTGAAAAATATAAATGTAATTAAATCATGGCGCTTGAACGAGAGGCATTATGGCGCTCTGCAGGGGCTGAACAAAGCGGAAATGGCAGCAAAATACGGAGAAGAGCAAGTCCATATCTGGAGAAGAAGCTATGATATAAGACCGCCAGCATTAGCTAAGAAAGACAAGAGATGGTCTGGATACGACTCAAAATATAAAAATATAGACAAGAAATATTTGCCATTGACAGAGTCTTTAAAAGATACTATAAAAAGGGTTATACCTCACTGGAAGGAAGAAATAGTTCCTGCTCTTAAAAAAGGTAAAAAAGTCCTTGTATCTGCGAGCGGCAATAGCTTAAGGGCATTAGTAAAGTATATAGATGATATTCCTGACTACGAGATTATATCATTCAATATACCAACTGGAATACCCCTTGTTTACGAGCTTGATGATAAATTAAAGCCCATAAGGCATTACTTCCTAGGAAATCCAAAAGAGATTGAAAAGGCAATCAAAGCAGTTGAACAGCAGGGAAAGGCGAAGAAATAAAATTTTAAATTCTGTCTTAATTTTAAAGTAGTTACAGAATAGAAATATTTAAATAGGAGCAATGATTTTCTTGGAAAATTAAAAACATTGTGGGGGTAATTTTGATGAGCAATCCAACAAGTTTAGAGATGGTTTTAACTAAAGGACGATTTAGCTTTGGTAGAGATTTCTCAGAGGAAAGAAGAAGGCAATTAATTGAACAGGCAGCAACAGTAATACAAAAAGCCGGAGAGCAGTTTCATAAAGAGATATTGATAGATTACATAAAAGCCGAAAATGGGAGTGTGAATGCTGCTGAAGTCAAAGGACCAATGGGGTTATATGCTCGCGTCCATTCCGAATCATATCCGGATCGTAAATCCGAAATTAGAAATTCCAAATCCCATGAATTCAC
>CAYIKX010000202.1:0-1859 GCA_964364025.1 uncultured Methanosarcinales archaeon | reverse complement strand
CTTTCTACAGCGAGAATTTTAAAAAGGTCTTTGTATGGAAAAGATTCAAAACCGATATTGAATATGTGGAATTTGTTGACAGCGAAGCGGAGCTTATTGAAAAATTCAAGGAAACAATTGATAATTTTAAGCCGGATATCCTGACAGGCTACTTTTCAGATGGCTTTGATTTGCCTTACATCAAGGCAAGAGCAGACAAGCATAAGATCAAGCTTGACATAGGCTTTGATTATTCTGAGTTAAGGGTTAAAAGCGGGAGGGAAACGACAGTTGCAGTAAGCGGCATGACGCATCTAGACATATTTAAGTTCATAAAAAAGATAATGGGAACAACCCTTGAAACCTATTCTTATGATTTGAATGCCGTGGCTTCTGAGCTTCTTGACGAGAAAAAGCATGAAGTGTCCTTGGAAGACCTTCCAAATACGTGGGACAACAACCATGAAGGCCTGGAAAGATTTTGCGAATACAATTTGCATGATTCATATTTGACCTACAGCCTGGCAATAAAAATGCTCCCTACAATAATTGAGATGGTCAAAATCATAGGCATACCAATTTATGATGTCAACAGGATGGGTTTTTCGCAGCTTGTTGAATGGTATATTTTAAAGCAGGCTCTCCAGTTTAATGAAATTGCTCCAAACAAGCCGGACTATAATGATATTACGAAGAGAAGGCTGCAAACTTACCAGGGAGCTTTTGTTTACGAGCCAAAGCCCGGATTGTACAAAGACATCGTTGTTTTTGACTTTAGAAGCCTGTATCCGACAATTATAGGCTCGCATAACATAGGCCCTGACACGATAAACTGCGCCTGCTGCCGGGAAACATCACAAGCCATGCCTGCTGGTGAAAATGAGAGAAATTGGTTTTGCGCCAAGAAAAAGGGATTTATCCCGATATTGATAGAAGACTTAATTACAAGAAGAATGCGGATAAAAGAAATAATAAGGGAAAAGAATGATGAAAAGTTTACATTTCTTGACGCTAGGCAAAACAGCTTGAAATTACTGGCAAATTCATTTTATGGATATCTTGGATTTTTTGGCGCCAGATGGTACTCAATAGAATGCGCAAGAAGCGTCACGGCATGGGGAAGGTCGTACATTCACAAAGTGATAGACAAAGCCAAGAAAGAAGGTTTTATTGTGCTGTACTCGGATACGGACTCCATATTCCTCACCCTAGACGGAAAAACTAAAAAAGATGCAGAGAGCTTCGCAGAAATGATAAATGCCGAGCTGCCTGGATTGATGGAGCTGGAGTACGAGGGGTTTTACCCTGCAGGAATATTTGTGTCTGCAAAAATGGGCTCATTTGGGGCAAAGAAAAAATATGCCCTGATGTCTGAAGATGGAATGCTGAAAATCAAGGGTTTTGAAACAGTAAGAAGAAACTGGTCCTTTATTGCCAAAGATGTTCAGGAAAATGTTTTGGACATAGTCTTAAGGGAAAATAACACCAAAAAAGCGATTGATTATGTTAAAAATGTGATTAGTGATTTGAGAAACAAAAAAATATCTTTGGACAAGGTTACAATTCATACTCAGTTGCAGAAGGAAATCCTGGATTATGCCAACAAAGGCCCCCATGTTGCTGCTGCGCAAAGACTTGTAAACCAGGGAAGGCAGATAAGCCCTGGCTCGATAATTAAGTATGTAGTAACCCAGGGAAATGACATAATAAGGAATAGGGTTAAACTTCCTGATGAGATAAAAGACACTGATTACGACGCTGACTATTATATTAACAATCAGGTTATTCCTTCTGTAGAGAGAATCTTTAATGTTTTAGGATACAAGAAAGAGGATTTGCTTGAGACAAAGGAGCAGACTAAACTGGAAGGGTTTTTTTAA
>CAYIKX010000201.1:0-1862 GCA_964364025.1 uncultured Methanosarcinales archaeon | reverse complement strand
ACCCACCATATCTTTATACTTCATATTTATGACATCCAAGAAAAAGGAAGAATCTGAAGAGGTTCTCCCGAAGAAAGAAGAAAAGGAAACAAAAGAACACAAAGAGCCTGTCAAAGCATATTTTTCCAAGGAAAGGGTGCTTACAGAAAGCTCGGACAATGGTAGAGAGCTCTATAACCAGAGCAGGTATGGCGAGCTACTGGATGACGGCAGAGTCCAGCTTTCTCTGATTGAATCACTTTATTTAGCTGAAAAGAAGAAATTGGTCATTTTTGATTCTAGAAACAAAGAAATTAATTTTGAAACCTTGCTGAAAAAATCACAGAAAGCAGAGCCGAATTTCTGGGTGAGATATTGTGTTTTCAAGGATATAAGAAATCGTGGATACATAATCAAAACCGCATTAAAGTTTGGAGCTGATTTCAGAATTTATGACAGAGGTGTAAAGCCAGGCGAAGACCATGCAAGATGGGTTGTTTTCCCGGTGCATGAAGCTTCTACACTTACTTGGTATGAATTCTCAGCAAAAAACAGGGTTGCTCATAGCACTAAAAAACGCCTTCTTATAGGCTGCGTAGATGATGAGGGAGACTGTACCTATTGGGAAGTCCGCTGGTTGAGACCTTGAAATAATTCTTATTCCAGCAAAACATATTTAAACAAAACTTCTTTAGTTCAGAGTATGGTTGAAACTCGAGAAAAGATAGTAGAGATTGTAAAAGCAAAAGGGCCTGTTCTGCCTGTACATATCTCAAAAGAGGTAGGCATGAACATTCTTATGGCATCTGCACATTTGGCTGAGCTGACTGCAAGCAACAGATTGAAAATTTCAACGATTAAAGTTGGAGGCTCGCCGCTTTATTATCTTCAAGGGCAGGAAGAAATGCTGCAGAAATTCGTATCTAACATGAATGATAAGGAGAAAAAGGCCTATGATTTATTGAGTCAAAATAAAATCTTAAGGGATTCTGAGCAGGAGCCTGTCATAAGAGTTGCTTTGCGGGAAATCAAGGATTTTGCAATCCCCTTATATGTAAATTACAACAATAACAAGGAAGTATTCTGGAAATGGTACTTAATAAGCAATGAAGACGCTGAACCTCTTATAAAATCAAAATTAGAGATTATTGAATTGCCAGCAGAGAGAGTAGAAGAAAAATTATTGAAACAGGAAATAAAAGAAAAGCCTATACAAGCAATCCAAAAGCAAACAAAAGAAAAAAAAGAGCCAAAAAAATACAAGCCAAGGGAAAAGGAAGACAATTTCCTGAATGATTTAATTAGGTTTTTTGAAAAAAACAAGATAAGCATTGTGAGCAATGATGTTATAAAAAGAAATTCGGAAATTGATTTTGTTGTTGAAATCCCAAGTGTTGTTGGAAATTTGCAATACTACTGCAAGGCTAAAAACAAAAAAAGAATAAGCGACTCTGATTTGAGCACTGCATATGTCAAAGGACAATTGAAGAAATTGCCTGTGCTTTTTATTTCTGCTGGCGAGCTTTCAACAAAAGCGCAGGAAATGCTTGAAAAAGAATTAAGCAATCTGGCTTTCAAGAAGATATAAAATGGGTGTTGCATTAACCGAATTATTGCTGATAAAGGGAATTGACTTGGATTTTCTTAAAAATAAGATTTTAGTTGTAGATGCTCCAATGTGGCTTTACCAGTTTTTGAGCTCGATAAGGCAGAGGGATGGCTCTTTACTGACTGATTCTAAAGGTAATATTACTTCCCATCTGATGGGCTTAATGTCAAGAATTTCTAATTTAACAGAGCAGGGCATAAAGCTTGCTTTTGTATTTGATGGCGAGCCGCCTAAGCTGAAGAAATCGACGCTTGAGAAAAGGAAAGAGATTAAG
>CAYIKX010000200.1:0-1911 GCA_964364025.1 uncultured Methanosarcinales archaeon | reverse complement strand
TTGTGGTCTCGAAATCTTCGATTTCGCAACCTTTAAAAAACTGCATATATTACTTCCCTATAAATGGCGATTTTGAAGGATATATCCATTTTAAGAAAATTAACAGACATAGGCTATGCAATGCTTTTGGTTATTATTTTGAGCGCTTTAGTCGGGCTTATTCTTGCATTTCCAGTCATGTGGCTCTGGAATTTTGTCTTTGGGAGCGTATATAAGATAAATGTTTTTCAGGCATGGGCTATGAATGTGCTGGCAGGCATCTTGTTTGGACAGAGGAATTCTAGTAAATGACTAAAACAAGCAAAGCTACGATAACTATCGACATATAATCATATTTTCCAAGCTTCATCATTTTTCTGCTTTCTGCATTTTCATTATACATTCTTGAATGCATTGCATCGCTTAAGCTAGATGCTGATTTAAACATCCTCCCAAGCAAAACAAGCATAATTAATTTTATATATTTTAATTTTTTAAAATTTGCTAATCTTGCAAGCATAGCCTCTTTTAATTTTTCTAGATTAATAAACATTACAGGAACAAATCTTATTGTTATGGAAATCATTATTGCCAAATTTCTCGGATTGATGTTAAAAATTTTCAACGGTTTTGATAATTTTTCAATCGCTGCTGCAATATTTGATATTGCTGTTGTGAAAGTGAGCAGCAATGAGATTATTATTAGCATCAAAAAACGCCAGATAGCAATAAAGCCCTGTTTTAATTGAGCTGGCGAGAATATAATGTACATAAGCAGAATAAAAATAAAAATTGAATAAAAAGGCTGCATATTTCTTGCCAAATCTTTAAAGTCCAGTTTTGCCAATGCAACCATAATTAAAATAAATACGGAAAAAAATAAAATTCCCGGCAGATCCCTGACTGCAAAAACCAAGATACTTAGAATGATAACATATATTATTTTAAGGTGCGGACTAAGCTTGTGCATTAAAGATTTTCTGAATTTATATTGGCCAAATGAGAGTTTTCTAATCATCTAAACCAGCTTCCCTGAGCATTCTTTTGCTTAATTTCGATTTTTTGTCGTTAAAAATGACGCTGCCATTTTTTAATACAACCACATGATTTGCATATCCCAAATCATCGAGGATATTTGTAACCAAAATTATGGAAATTCCCTCTTTTTCATTTAAATCCCTCATAATTTTTATGATATTTTTCTTATTTTTTGCATCCAGCATTGTGGTCGGCTCGTCCAACACAAGATATTCTGGCCCCATCGCAAGAACCCCAGCCAATGCAACAAGCTGCTTTTGCCCGGAAGAAAGCATATTGACATTGCTTTTAGCAAGATTTTTGATATTTAATTTGCTCAGCATTTCCTCAACAATCCTAACCATTTCATTATTTTTTAATTCTAAATTCTCAAGACCAAAAGCTATATCCTCCTCCACTGTAGAATAAACAATCTGGTCTTCAAAATTCTGGAACACAAAGCCTACTTTTTTTCTTGCGCTAATTTCGTCTTTTTTTGTATTTGTACCGTCGACAATGACGCTTCCCTTTGTTGGAAGTAAAAGGGCATTAAGGTGTTTTGCCAAAGTCGTTTTACCGGAGCCGTTTGCACCAATTATAGCAGTAAAGCTTCGCTCTTTTATCTTTAAATTGATATTCCTTAGGATAAATTTCTCATAGTACTTAAAATAAAGGTCTTTTATCTCTATCATTGGAATGAAAATGAATAAACTGCGAGATTCGGTTTTGTTGTTAATTCTAATTTGCGCGGCTTGTTGTCTTTTAATCTTATAATATTGTATAATCGAGGCTTATTGACTGTCATATTCCTAATGAAATTGTTGCCTAACCTTATTTTAACTTTTAATTTTTTATTATTGGTTGATTTGGCAACAAAACTTATTAGATTTCCCCTGGTTAATAGCGTCAGAAAAC
>CAYIKX010000199.1:0-1919 GCA_964364025.1 uncultured Methanosarcinales archaeon | reverse complement strand
GATTAGGAAATCCATCACCTATATTTTATGGGTTTGTTAAGGCATGCGGGAAATAGTCCAATTATACAAAACCTTTATTAACCATTCTTTTTTCTTCAAATCATTGCAGTTAGCGGGGTTGATTTATGGAAGAGCAAAATAAGGAGCAAAAGAAAAGCATAAAACAAACTCTTTTTGAAATTTATGATAAAAAATACAAGCTTCTGTTAATTATTCCATTTTTAATGTTATTTCTTGCTTTAAGCCAAATTGGTTATCAAATATACAAAACAGGAGATTTCATAAAAAGGGATGTGTCATTAAAAGGCGGAGTTACTGTAACAATTCCCTACGAGCAGAATGACAACATCAATCAGCTTGAAAAACAGATTAAATCCCAATTTCCAAAGAACGATATTGTTGTAAGAAATTTAAGAAGCTCTGGCGCAGTTGTCGGAATCATTGTAGAAGCAGACATAAACGGGAATGATAAAGCCCAGGTTCAAACATTGCTGGGATCAATAGAATCTTCTTTAAAAATAGACTTAAAAAAAGTAGATTATGGAATTGAGGTCATTGGCTCTTCTTTGGGAGCAAGCTTTTTCAGGGAATCGTTAATCGCACTGGCAGTTGCTTTCTTGTTTATGGGATTAGTTGTATTAATTTATTTCAGGACTTATATACCCAGCATTGCTATAATACTCGCTGCCTTCTCAGACATGGTTGTCGCATTGGCAGTAATAAATATATTCGACATAAGGGTTGGGACAGCAGGAATCGCAGCTTTTCTTATGCTTATTGGTTACTCTGTTGATACAGACATTTTGTTAACAGTCAGAGTTCTAAAAAGAAAAGAAGGCACAGTAATGGACAGAATAATAAGTTCAATCAAAACCGGAATGACCGAAACTTTAACTGCAATTGTTGCTGTGACAGTTGCAATGCTAGTCACCCAGTCAGAAGTCATAAGGCAGATTATGCTTATTTTGCTTATTGGATTAATTGCCGATATTTTCAATACATGGATACAGAATGTTGGCTTGCTGAGGCTTTATGTAGGACGAAAAGCAAAGAAGGGAGTTATTATATGAACTACAAGATTAAAAAATTAATAACAAACTGGAGGGTAATTTTGCTGGTGGTATTTATTGTGCTGTCCATAATAGCAATTCATCCCACTTTAAGCAAAGGAGTTGCAATAAGAAATGTAATAACAAACAGCTCTGCAAGCATTGCAGGAATTCCGCAGCCAAAGCCAAATGTGCAGCCTGTCGCAAGAGAAAGGATTTTATCAATTAATAATGCACCAATAGACGATGCTGAAGATTATTACAAATACACCTCAGCCTTAAGCCCAAATAGAACTATCCAAATCAAAACTACAAAAGGAATCTATAAATTAACAGCAAGAGAAGCATTTGAAACCATTCAATTAAATG
This sequence comes from uncultured Methanosarcinales archaeon, assembly GCA_964364025.1. Lineage (GTDB taxonomy): Archaea > Nanobdellota > Nanobdellia > Woesearchaeales > GW2011-AR4. Next base: position 501 of record CAYIKX010000199.1, on the reverse strand, counting down.
AAACAGAAGAAAAAACAATTACTGAAACAATTGAAAAAAATGTCACAATAAATGACACAATAAAAGTAATAAATGAAACAGCAGCAAAAATAATAATTGTTCCAAAAACAAGGCAGATAAGCAAGGGAACTGAGGATATCGGGTTGAGGGTTTATGAAGCTCCAACAACAAACATAAGGAAAGGCTTGGACTTGCAAGGCGGCACAAGAGTGCTTTTGCAGCCTGAAGCCAAGCTAAACCAGTTTGATTTGAGCGTATTGATTGACAATATGAAGGAAAGGCTTAATGTTTACGGCTTAAGCGACATTGTAATAAGGGATGCAAATGATTTGGTAGGCAACCAATACATAGTTGTTGAGATTGCAGGCGCAACAGAAGAAGAGATAAAAGACTTGTTAGCCAGGCAGGGAAAATTTGAGGCAAAAATCGGCAACAAAACTATTTTCAGGGGCGGCCAAGATATAGTTTATGTTGCAAGAAGCGCAAATGAAGCTGGCATAG
>CAYIKX010000198.1:0-1933 GCA_964364025.1 uncultured Methanosarcinales archaeon | reverse complement strand
CTATGCCTGAGTTTATGTGCACCGTTTGAGGGATAACTGCATAGATCTATCCAAGCATCCCGACTAGTGCTGCTATTGCATATTTGGCTGTGTTTTGCATTTATTTTTCTTTATTTCAAAACTATTTAAATATTATGATTTTCAAAGTCTTGTCATTAGTATACTAAATAAATTACCACTCAATCCCATTCACAGCCCTTTGCACAACTTCGCTTAATGCAGGATGCACATGGATGGAACTTGAGATTGCATCAACACTTAAATTATTTTTCATCGCCACAATCACTTCATGAATTAAAATCGAAGCGTCTGTTCCTAGAATATGGCAGCCTAGGATCTTCCTTGTTTTTCTGTCAGCAAGTATTTTTACAAAGCCGTCATTATCCTGCAAAGCAATTCCCATTCCGGAATTTATATAATTATACCTTCCAACAGCATAATCTATATTTTTTGCCTTTAAATCCTGCTCTCTCAGGCCAACTCCTGCAATCTGAGGGCTTGAAAATATTGCATGAGGCATTGCTGAGTAATCAACTTTTATTTTTTCATTTAAAATTGAATTAGAATAAACGTATTGCGCTTCCAGATTTGCGCTGTGCTTGAAAAGATATTTTCCAGCTATGTCTCCTAAAGCCCATGTGTTTTTTGCTGTTGTCTCTAAATATTCATTTGTTTTTATAAAGCCTTTTTCATCAACATCAACATTTCCTTTTTTGACATCCAAAATGTCTGTATTTGAGATTCTTCCAGCAGCGACAAGCAACATATCTGAAACTAGTTTTTTTGTTGATTTGGTGTTTTGTGCAGTTACAATAATTTTATTTTTTTTCTTCATTACTTTTGTCGCTTGAAATCCAGTCAGGATTTTGTATTTTTTCCTGAAAATTCCTGTGAATTTTTTTGATATTTCTTCGTCTTCATTCGGCACTAAGAAATTGCCTCTTTGGATTATGTTGATTTTAGTCCCTAAAGCCCCGTAGAAATATGCTAATTCAGCAGCAATATAGCCTCCTCCAAGAATGGTCATAACTTTTGGCTGTTTTCTTAATCTTAATGCCTCATCGCTTGTTATAAAGTCAACATCTTTTAACCCCTCTATACTTGGGATTGATGGTCTGGTTCCTGCTGCTATCACAACTTTATTTCCTTTTATTGTCTCTTTCCCCGCTTGCAAAGTTCTTTCAGCAACAAATTTTGCTCCAACTTTGAATAATGTAGTGTTTTTGTCTTCTTTTATGCCTTCTTCAATTTCTTTTGCATCTTTGTCAACAATTTTTGATGCTCTCCCAGTTATTTTTGCAAAATCAATAGAAGAGATTTTTGAGTTTATTCCAAAGGACTTTGATTTTTTTATTATTTCAGCAACATCTGCGCTGTGGATTATAATCTTTGAAGGTATGCATCCCCTATTCAGGCAAGTTCCGCCCATAAGGCCTTTCTCGACAACAGCGACTTTAAGCCCTTTTTCTGCGGCAGCCGAAGATACATTTAAGCCAGAGCCTGCGCCAATCACAATCAAGTCGAAAGTTTGCATTTTGTTAGTTATTTTTATTTGTTATTGTAATGTATGGCGAGGCGGAGCGTATGGCAGAGAGCGACGCCGAGCACAAATTTATGCCGAAGGCAGATTTATAATTTTTATTTTTATCAACCTTTTTATATTTTGCTTTTAATCCCCTTTTGCCAGTAATCCTGTTCTCTTGGATTTCCTGAATGACTGCTCAAGGAAAAATGCCATCACAATAAATAACAAAATGCTTGAGACTAAAGAGTATATCAAGCCTGCCTGGTTGACAGGTGTGCCGCTAATCATTGCCCTTAAGCTCTCGAATACATAGGTCGGCGGAATTACCGAAGCTATTCTTGCAGCCCAGTCAGGCAATGCGGATAATGGGTAAAATATGCATGCGAATGGCGACAGCAGAAAAGTGAC
>CAYIKX010000197.1:0-1949 GCA_964364025.1 uncultured Methanosarcinales archaeon | reverse complement strand
ATAGAAGTGCCTGGACTAAAAAACTTATATGATTCGTATGACCAGGATTTCTTAAAGTACCTTCAAAATGCGCATACTTATCATTTTACACTGAATTCCTTGACAAATTGCACGAAGAAAGCAGGATTTAACTTGCTTTCTGGAGATGAATTCATACATTCGGTGTTTAAAATAGGGAATATCAATAATAATTACAAAAGCGATTATGCATCAACTTTTGCATTTTTGAAAAAAGTAGAGAGTGGCAGGGCAAACCCGCTAAATTACCGCAGGTTAAGGGCAAAATTTATTTCAATGGCAATCATATTGCTTATAAAAACAAGGACTTTCAGGATAGCAAGAAGAATTTATCATTTAATCAAATAATCCAGCAAATAAACATTTTAAGTAAATTTCTTATATTTTCTTAAATTTTAAGGTTTTTTGCTAAAATAACGTAAATTTTACGAAAGATTTAAATATAACTCTAGTTTTTAAGAGATTTATGATAAAATTAGACGAAAAGGATTGCCAAATACTTAATCTTCTGCAGGAGGATTGCAGGACGTCTCTGACAAAAATATCAAAAAAAGTAGGCTTATCAATTGATTCTGTGAAAAAGAGAATTAACAAAATGGTTAAAAATGATATTTTCTTTCCAAAAATCCAGTTAAGACCGAGAAATTTCGGCTTCAGCAATATAGTAGATATCAAGATTAAGCTGCATAATTACTCCGATCAGGATATTAATAAGTTTGTTAAATATCTGAGGGAACATCCGAATGTTGCAGAAATATTCTCAATTTCCGGGCAATGGGATTTTTCAATAGTAGTAATAGCAAAGGATGCGATTGATTTGGGCAGGATCGTCCAGTCCATAAGAAATAAGTTCAATAGGATAATAAGCGACTGGACCGAATCTTTGACTACTTGCGTCTACAAGTTTGAAAATTATGATATGCTGAAGGTAATGAATTTAGATAAATAGCTATAATTGAATTTGCCGAGGTTTAAGCAATAAAAATGCCACAAACAATAAAAAAAACAATAGAAATAGAAAATAAGCTGATTGGAGAGAACCAGCCATGCTTCATTATTGCTGAAGCAGGAGTAAACCATGTACTTGAATCTGGCGACTTAAACAGAATAGGCGCAAAATCTGCGCTTGAAGTTGCTTTTAGAATGATTGATGCAGCAGTAGAAGCAAAAGCTGATGCCATCAAATTCCAAAGTTTCAGCACAGACAGAGTGATATTTAAAACAGCAAGAAAACCCAGATACCAGGTTAGTAATGTAGGAAGTGACGAGGAGATAAGCTATTTTAATTTGATTAAAAAACTCGAGACAAGCAAAGAAGACCAGATAAAGATAGTTAATTACTGCAAAAAGAAAGGCATAATCTTTTTTTCAACCCCATACGACAATGAAAGCGCTGATTTTCTCGACGAGGAAATAAATGTGCCGCTTTTCAAGCTGGCATCGATAGAGCTGAACAATCATCTGTTTTTGAGGTATGTCGCTGGAAAAGGAAAGCCAATTATTCTTTCAACTGGGTTGAGCAGCATTGAAGATGTAATGGCAACAGTTAAAATTGCGCGAGAAGAGGGGTTTGCAAACAGAATAGTGCTTTTACAGTGCACCTCTGATTATCCCACCAAGCCCGAAGAGGTAAACCTTAATGTGATTAAATCCTATATAAAGGAATTTGCCGATATTTTGATAGGATTTTCCGACCATAGCAGGAATTTTACTGCAAGCATAGGCGCGGTTGCCCTTGGCGCTGTTGCAGTTGAAAAGCATTTTACTTTGGACAAGACATTCAAAGGCCCGGATCATTCATCTTCTTTGGATAAAAAAGAGTTGAGCGAATGGGTTTCCAGAATCAGGGAATTAGAGGCGTCAATGGGCTCTTATGAGAAGAAAGTTACTGACGGGGAAAAAAGAAATGAAACAATGAGGAAGTATATTGT
>CAYIKX010000196.1:0-1956 GCA_964364025.1 uncultured Methanosarcinales archaeon | reverse complement strand
GCTTAATTCCATCAGAAGCTTATTTTTTTCCTCATGCACTTCTTCAGCTAGTTTTGTCTTAACCCACTCGGATTTGTTCACTTTCAATAGCCTTGAAATTATATCCAAGTCCTGCACTAAATCCTTTGGCATTCTTATATTGAATTGTTCTGTTTGCATATTTATCACCTGTATAGTATATGATAGCAATTGATATATAAATCTTTCGTTTTGTTTTTGTAGAAAATTGAATAGATTATGCCACTTTATAGTTGCTGAATTACATAAATGAAAAAGTACAAATAGGAATGTGTGCCTTGCATAAATTATGTTTAATACTTAAAAATTTTATTGTACACCTATCTATTTAATTTGCCCTCAATTCTTTTTTTGTCCTTTTGGAAGGATTCCTCAGAGATAAATCCGGATTTATAAGCAGATTCCAAAGCTTGAAGCTCTTTTTTTAATTTTTGCGCTTTATCTTCCTCTTTTAATTGCTTTATTTCCTCGCCTTCCCCTTTAGGCATTTTTTTCTTGAAATAGCCAAATTTATAGGATGAAAATATTAGAATGCCTATTAATGCAACTGCACCGCCAAATAGTAATATAGCTCTATAGTCTTTAAGTTGTATCGGCAACAGCCTTATTGTCTTTGCCTTAACCTCAAACAAGTCAGAACTTACTCCAACAGAATCTGCATAAGTTACCTTTGCGAATGCAATATAGTTTCCGGGCCTTAAATCAGTAGGCAATGTCAATTCTCTTGCAAACTTTGCCTGTGTTTCTACTGCCAAAGTTTCATGTTCTGTAGTTATAACATTTCCTTTTGAGTCTTTTATGGAATACTCAACCTCAACATCCACCCTGCCAAAGCCCCTCACATTAAATAAATTAACTTCCAGCAGTATATTATCTCCTGGAAATACTGTTTTAGACTCTGGGAGAACTTCAACATCAACATCAAACAATGGCTGCGCAGAATCTACCTCGATTATAGCAGCAATTTTCTTTTCTATAGAAGGGCTTTTAAATGTAATTTCTCCCGGGTAAATATCAGGAATTTCATTTTCCAATGCCTTAAAAACAAGCTCGATAGTTTTTTCTTCATTGGGATTTAATGTAGTTATTATTTCACTTACTTCCGGGGATATCTTAAATTTCTCTATATCACTTAAATATGCATTTACATCAAATATGGTAGTTCCTATATTTTTTATGCTCAATGTTTCTGTTGTGGTTCCTCCCTGCTTGAGCACAACTTTAAGACTAGTTTTATCTATGGTAAAATCTGTAATTATTGGAATAGGTGGTGGGCCTCCGCCACCTCCACCACCACCTCCTGCTGCCCCTCCGCCTCCGCTAGGAGCAGATGGAGCAGATTCTGCTGGTGTTTCTTCTGCTTCATAAGATGTCCAATGGCTTACATTAAAAATCAATATGCCACTGGAACTAGAATATGAGATTTTCTTGCATATGCTTTCAGGACAAACAACACCATCTTTAGTGATTCTTGGATTTGATAATGTCAATCCGCACATAGTAATAGTTGCAGATATATTAAAAGAGGGGATTGCCGATGAGTTAATCTCAACCCTTTTAAGTGAGAAATTCACATGCCTGTCAAAATCAAAGCCACTGCTCATATCTATATTTCCGCTAAAATTAATTTTATCGCAGCTTCCTGCTCCAATAGCAAAGTTGCTTACATTCCTCATGTCAAATAAGGAAACATTAAAGAAGGATAAGTTAAAATGCTTCATTAAATTAACTACAACAACTCTTTTTGGGCTTTCCCCTAAATTAGCTAAGCTGTCTGTGCAGTTAATGCTCCAGTTATAAGGGCCTGCAGATAAATTATCTACCCTAAAAAAATTTATGCTTGGAGCTTTTACAACAATCGAGCTATTGGTTTGATTAACTTTGCTGTTGATTATTAAAGAGCAGTTATGTATATTGTTTGCATCACTTACATTATAA
>CAYIKX010000195.1:0-1971 GCA_964364025.1 uncultured Methanosarcinales archaeon | reverse complement strand
GGGGGCTAAAGCCCCTTAAATCTTTCTAATTACGAGTTAACTTGCAAACAAGCCATATAAACGTCAAAAATATATGCCTTTATTATGAAATGCGCCCATTTAATTGTTTCAGGCAAAGTGCAAGGTGTATTTTTTAGAGCCAATGTAAGGGATAAATCATTGCAATTAGGCCTGAAAGGCTATGCAAAAAACCTTGAAAATGGTGATGTGGAGGTTGTTGCTCAGGGCGAAGAAGAAAAAATAAAAGATTTGATTGATTTCATAAAAAAGAGTCCAGGAATTTCAAAAGTAGCAAATATTGATGTAAGGCACAAAGAGCCAGAAAACTTTAAAACATTTAACATTGTACATTGAATAAAAAATGAAATCAAAAATTATTTTTTTAGTTGTATTGCTGATTTTTCTAGTTTCATGTGCACAACAAGAGCATATTGTCGAACAAGCTTCCCAAAATCAAGTGAAAAATGTTGATGTTTTGAAGAACGGAGATACTTCTGGAATTACAACAGAAAATGTGAATTATTTTGAAAATTCTTTTGGATTTCTTGCAAAGCCAAAAAAGGAAGGAATTTATCCAGCTGTTATTATGATTCATGAATGGTGGGGCTTGAATGACAACATAAAAGAAATGACAAGAAGCCTTGCAGCAGAAGGCTATGTTGTCTTGGCTGTTGACATGTTCGGCAAAGTCGCAAAAGACGCAAACGAGGCAAGAGCACTTTCAACAGAAGTCAGGAATAATCCAGGCAAAGCTATACAAAATTTAAAATCAGCAGTTGAATATTTAAAAAGCCAAAATAATGTTAACAAAAATGAAATCGCTTCAATGGGCTGGTGCTTTGGCGGCGGAATGTCTTTGCAGCTCGCTTTAAATGAAAAATTAGCTGCAACAGTGATTTATTATGGAAATTTGGAAACTGACAAAGAAAAATTAAAAGTCATAAAATGGCCTGTTTTAGGCATATTTGGGGAAAAAGACACGTCAATTCCAGTTGAATCTGCAAGAAAATTTGATGTTGCTCTTGATGAGCTTGGAATTGAAAACGAAATTTACATTTATCCAAATGTGGGGCATGCTTTCGCAAATCCAAGCGGAGCAAATTACGCTCCTGAAGAAACAAAGGATGCTTGGGAGAAGACATTGAGTTTTTTGGAGAAAAATCTGAAAAATAAATCCTAAAATTCCGTCAATTTCTTCTCAGAATTATGCTTGACAATTGTTGTATTGCCATCTTCTCCTCCAGCAGTCTTCTCAACTGTAATGAATTTATTTTTCTCTAGTTTGTCAATTTTCCTCTGAAATGACTTATAAACAAGCTTGCCCCCGTTGCCTTGATAACTTTTAAACAAATCCCCTATTCTTTTTCCAGAATTGCTTTTTATCAAATCCAGAATCATCTGCTCATCTGTTTCTAGCTCTTCAGGATTTTTTATGCTGAACTCGTCTATTTTTCTTAATGCCTGCTGCGCATGCTCTGCAGATATCTTTCTTGATGACTTGTCTTCTGCTATATGTGCTGATTCCTTCATCAAGTGCAAGCCAATTCTTACATCCTGCATTTCATAAGTTTTCTTTACAATGATTTCAAATGCCTCGCTGCTCATAACATTTGGAGGAAATGCGTACTCAATCCTCTGTTTCAAAATTTCTTTGGTTTCCTCAAGATTATACGGCTTGAATTCGATAATCTCCGGCAGCAATCTTGACTTTACCCTGTCCTCCAATTCTACAATCCAATCTTTATAGTTTGTTATGAGTATTATTGTTTTCCTGTATATCTCCTCCAGAATCATGTACAAAAAGTCCAAATCCTCAAGCTTGTCTGCCTCATCAAATACAAAAACAACAGATTTCTTGTTTAAAGTCTGTTTTATCCATCTGAACAGCTCTTCTGTCTTTTTGTTCTGCACAAACTTGAAGCCCATCTGGTCGCAGATCTCAAGAATTATCTTATAAGTGGTGTTGTGCTT
>CAYIKX010000194.1:0-2002 GCA_964364025.1 uncultured Methanosarcinales archaeon | reverse complement strand
CCTTTTTCCAGCAAGATTATGCCTTATTCTTCCTTCTTTGCTTTTTATCCTCTCTGTTAATGTCTTTAATGGCTGTCCGCTTCTGTGCCTTGCCGGCGGCAATTGGGCAATGTTATTGTCAAAAAATGTCGTAACATGGTATTGCAGCAAATCCCACAGGTCTTCAACAATTATTTCAGGGGCGCCTGCATTTATATTTTCAAATAATCTTTGGTTTATCCTGACAATGTCGCCAAGCTTATGGGTTAAGTCGTCCTCGCTTCTTTCCCCGCTTTCCAAAGTAATGCTTGGCCTCATTGTTACTGGGGGGATAGGCAGCACTGTAAGCACCATCCATTCCGGCCTTACATGGGGGACCTTTAAGCCGAATATTTCGCAATCAGCGTCAGGAATTTTTTCCAGTCTGGCCCTTATCTCTATTGGGCTTAGTCTTTTTTCGTCCTCCAAAAAAGTGGTTGGCTTTTCAAGTGTTATCTTCTTCTGCTTTGCTTTGCAATTAGGGCACTTATTTATTGTCTTCAAACCTGAAATTATCTCCTTGACTTTCTGCCTTCTCTCCTCCACGCCATTTTCTTTTTCCGTCTGGTCAAGAGTTTCCTTAATCTTGCTTATTTTATTGTCAGGTATCAGTATTCTTCCGCATTCCCTGCAGGTGCATTTCAGCAGAGTCATAATTATATTTACAAATTTAACATGAATTATCGGCCTTGCCAATTCGATGTAGCCGAAATGCCCAATGCACTCTTTTAATTTTGAGCCGCAGGTCTTGCACCTTAATCCGGGGTCAATAACTCCCAACCTTATGTCCATCAGGCCGCCATCTACAGGATAGCCCTCTTTGTCATAAAGCTCAGGGGTCACTATTTTTGCAGAAGCCATTTTCTTGATCATCTTATGGCTCAAGACAGAAAAAGCAATGCTTCTTACCTGCTTGTATATGTACTGCTCCTCCTGCTCTATCCTCTCGACCTTCTCCTCCTTGCCTTCAATTGCTTCCTTTACAATCTCGAGCTCCTGTTCAGCTTTTTTGTCTTCTTTCTTCTCTTCTGCCATTTTGATTTGAAGTTTTTATTTTGTTATTTATTTTTTGAATTATTTTTTGTTGGATTGATTTATTTTTAATTTTGTTTGTTTTTGATAACTAAATCTTAAATTATGTTTTTATTTTTCTTTAGCTGCTTTAGGCGGTTTGACTGCCAGGCTTGGCAGTCCAGTTCCAACTGGAATAGGCTGGTTGATCATTATATTCTCAACAACTGAATCAAGATTGTCAACTTCCCCCACAAGCGCTGCATTGATAATGTGCTTTATAGGAGTCTCAAAAGAGGCTCTTGCCAAAACACTTGATTTTTCACTTACAACACCATACCTTGTGATCCCTTTCAAAGTTCCGCTGACGCACATTGTATCAGCAACAAGCATTATGTGCCTAACATCAACATTCAAGCCCTGGCTTTCGATAACCTTGAAAATTTCATTTACTATTGATTGCCTAGCTGCTTCGATTCCAAGCACCTGCTCAATTTCAAATATATTATTTGTTGTTGTCCTGTAAGCATCAATTTCTTCCATCTGCAGAACATCCGCCAAGTTGGAGCCAGCTGTTACTATGACAAATTCGTCTTCTCTTTTTACAGGAAGCACTTGCGAGATTCCTTTTATGCCTTTTATGGTTATGCCCTTTATTTTTTCTTTTGTTTTGTAGGCGTCATTAAAGGTTTCTTCCTTGCTTCTTGATTTTAATATGATCAGATCTTTGCTGTCCTTTGTATTATAGCCCTTCAATTGCTTTGAGATTGCATCAACAACCTTATTTACAGTAATATCTATCTCTTTCATCCGCTCTTTGTCAAGCTTTACTTCGATAGTTAAGTCTGCTATATTTATCGTAAATTCTGTTGATATATCCCTTAATTTCGTTTCCCTTATCTGGAGGGCAAGGTGCCTTAATTCCTCTATTTTTTTCCCGCTGGCATAAGGCTTTTTCAGGTATATCTCCATC
>CAYIKX010000193.1:0-2068 GCA_964364025.1 uncultured Methanosarcinales archaeon | reverse complement strand
AAATGTTATCGAGCAAATAAAGAGGTTTCAGGATTTTATTGATAGCAATTACTATGAGCTTTTGCTGGAAAATGCGAGAAAAGGCAATAGATTTTTGCTCATAGATTTTGCTGAACTTTCTAAATATGACCCTGATTTGGCTACTGAACTTTTAGATGCCCCTGAAGATACCATAAAAGCCATTGAAAAGTCCATCGAGCAGTTTGATATTGATGGATTAAAAAATTTTAGAATTAGGTTTCATAATCTGCCGCAAAGCCAGCACATAATGATAAGGGACATAAGAAGCCGGCACATAAATAAGCTCTTGTTTGTCAACGGCATTATCAGGCAGAAATCTGATGTTAGGCCACAGGTAACATCAGCAAGGTTTGAATGTCCTGTATGCGGCAACATAATGAATATTTTGCAGCTCGAAGGCACATTCAAGGAACCAACACGATGCGGCTGCGGAAGAAAAGGCAAGTTTGTGATGCTTGACAAGGATCTTGTTGATGCACAGGGCATTGTTCTTGAAGAGGCATCTGAAAATTTGGAAGGCGGGGAGCAGCCAAAGCGAATCAGTGTCCTGTTGACAGATGACTTGGTAAGCCCATTGAGTGAAAAGAGGACTTCCCCGGGAAGCAGGGTTGAAATTGTTGGTGTAGTAAAAGAGGTGCCTATAATATCAAAAAGCGGGGCAAAATCGACAAGATTTGATTTGATGATTGACTCTAATCACATAACTCCAACTGAAGATACATTTTATGAAGTCAAGATAACTGAAGAAGAGGAAAAAGAAATCTTGGAAATTGCCAATGACCCAAAAGGCTATGAAAAGCTTGTAAATTCCATGGCGCCTTCTATTTATGGCTATGAAAAGATAAAAGAGGCTTTATTGCTGCAATTGCTTGGCGGCGTCAGAAAAGTCAGAAGTGACAAGATTGTAAGCAGGGGTGATGTGCATATTTTGCTGGTTGGCGATCCTGGGGCCGGAAAAAGCGCTTTGCTAAAAAGAATAACCCAAATTGCTCCAAAAGGAAGGTATGTTAGCGGCAAAGGCGTGAGCGGTGCTGGCTTGACAGCAGCTGTTGTAAGAGATGAGTTTTTGCGCGGCTGGGCATTGGAAGCTGGGGCTATGGTCTTAAGTAGCGACGGCCTTGTATGTGTTGACGAGCTCGACAAGATGAGTAATGAAGACAGGAGTGCGATGCACGAAGCGCTTGAAAATCAAAGCTATCATCCAGACACAGACATAATGCTTTCAGATGGAAGTGTTTTTAAGATTGGTAATTTTGTAGATGAATTAATTGAAAAAAATAGAGATAAAATAGTTCTAGGAAAAGATTGTGAGATATTGCATATAAATGATGTTGAGTTGTTGACTACAGACTTTAAAAAAATTTTTCCAATAAAAGCAAAAATGGTGAGCAGACATAAAGCACCAGAATACTTTATTAAACTAACTTATTCAAATGGTAGGTCTATAACAGTTACTCCAGAACACCCTGTATTCGTTTTTTCTGATAAAGGCATTATAGAGGTGCCTGCAGAAAATGTTGAGGCTGGCTTATTGGCACCGGCGCCAAGGAAACTACCTACTAAAAGCAGGGATATTACCCTTTCTAATGATTGGATTAGTCACTTCAACAACAAAAATATTAGTTTGCCATCATCCATGAACAACAATATTGCTAGGCTACTGGGCTATATAACAACAGAAGGGCATGCATATCATAGCCAAAAAAATAGGTATGCCGAAGTTGGAATTTCAAATACTAATTCATTGATAATTGATGAGGCTTCTATGCTATTCAAAGAAACCTTTCAAACAACAACTAATACCAACGTACAGTATGCGCATGCAAGAATAAAAGCAATGAAAGATTTGATGACTGCAAGGCTTTGCTCCATCCCATTTTATAAGTATGTGCTTTCTAATTTTAGAGGTAGTATAAACGGTGCCAGAAATAAATACATAGATAATGTTTTAAGATGTGCAGATAAAAATTTACAGCTAGAGTTTCTGAGAACTGCTTTCAAGGGAGATGGTTTTGTTGATAGTACAAGATTTGGGTATTCTACTTCA
>CAYIKX010000192.1:0-2137 GCA_964364025.1 uncultured Methanosarcinales archaeon | reverse complement strand
TATTATGGTAAGAAGAGTATATAAAAGTTCACTTTATTTTGTCAAAGACCCTAAGCAAATTAAATCAGGATTAAAATGAGTCAAAAAACAAACAAGAAAAAGCACATAATTATTTATACAGCAGACATTCACGGATCTGAAAAATTATACAAATCCCTTTTTAGTATATCTTTACAGGAAAATGTAAATTCAATAATTATTGGTGGAGACATCTTTCCTAAATCTTCAACTAATAATCTTATTAATATGCAGAAAGAATTTATAAAAACCAAATTAATTCCAATGTTCAAAAAGTTCAAAAAAGAAAACCCTTCTGTTAATGGTTATTTAATGATGGGAAATGATGATTTTAAAATTAATATGCCTTTTCTAGAAGCTGGAGAGAAAAAAGGATGTTTTAAACTATTAGATATGAAAGTTCAGAAATTAAACAATCAATTTAATGTTTGCGGCTACAGTCATGTTCCTCCGCTTCCTTTTTTAATGAAAGATTGGCAGAAGTATGACACTAAAGATACAAAAGAACTATCTAATAATTGCGATAAGAAATTTCATGAACTTATTACATGCAAGGATAAGGAAAGAAAAAGATTAAAAAAAGAATATCTGTTATTGCTCTCAAAATTAGGTTACACGCACAACATACATTATTACACTATTGAAGGAATTTTGAGTGTTGAGAAAAATGATAAAACTACAATAGAAGATGATCTAAAAATTTTAGTGAAGAAAACCAATCCAAAAAAGACGATTTTTGTGATACATAGTCCTCCTTGGAATACAAAGCTGGACAGGGTGTATCCTGATGGAGCACATATTGGCAGCAAAGCTGTCAGAGAATTTATTGAAAAAGAACAACCTCTGTTAACTCTTCATGGACATGCTCATGAATCGTTTGAAATTTCAGGACAATTTAAGGAAGATATTGGAAAAACAATTTCAATTAATCCCGGCAGTGAATATGATAAAGATAAATTAAATGTGGTTATATTTGATGTTTATAATCTTAAATATATGAAGCATGTAAAGATTGAGGGTTAATTATGAAAACTAAAATCATAAAGATAAATCCTAAAAAAATAGAAATATCAAAAATAAAAAAAGCAGCTAAAATTTTAAGAAATGGCGGTTTAGTGGCATTTCCCACAGAAACTGTTTATGGTTTAGGGGCAGATGCATTAAATCCAAAGGCAGTTAAGAAAATATTTGAAACCAAAGGAAGACCCTCTGATAACCCATTGATAATCCATATTGCTAACAAAGAAGAGATTTATATATTAATAAAGGAACTTCCGAAAGGAACAAAAACATTAATGAATAAATTTTGGCCAGGTCCATTGTCTCTTGTTTTGAAGAAATCCAAAATAGTTCCTGAAATAACTACTGCAGGTTTAGATAGTGTTGCAATTCGAATGCCTGCAAATAAAATAGCTTTATCTTTGATAAAAGAAACTAAAATGCCTATAGCTGCTCCTTCTGCAAACCTTTCTGGGAAGCCTTCTCCAACAAGGGCAGAACGTGTAATATCGGATTTGTATGGAAAGATAGATGCTATAATTAATGGGGGTATTACAAAAATAGGGGTCGAATCTACTGTTCTTGATTTAACTACAAATCCTCCAACCTTATTGAGACCGGGTGGAATTAGCTTAGAAGAACTGGAAAAAATCTTAGGAAAAGTTAAAATACATCGGCTTGTTAAAGAAAGAAAATTAAAAAAAATTGTTGTTAAATCGCCCGGAATGAAATACAAGCACTATGCTCCAAAAGCAAAGATAATTGTAGTTGAAGGGAAATATGAAAGAGTTAAAAAAAAGATTCAGCAACTTGTTAACAAATACGGGAAAGAAAGAAAAATTGTTGGAGTAATGACTGCTGATGAAGATCATAATTATAAAGCGAATGTAATAAAATTTATGGGAAATGAATTTAATACAATTGCTAAAAACTTATTTAACTATTTTAGAGATTTCGATAAAGAAAAAGTTGATATAATTATTGCCGAAGGAGTTGGTGATAAGGGTTTGGGACTTGCAATAATGAATAGATTGAAAAGAGCATCTTCAAAAACAATAAAAGTATAGGCTTGGCAAAAGAGCTAAGATTAATAAACATATTTATAATATTAATTATGATG
>CAYIKX010000191.1:0-2149 GCA_964364025.1 uncultured Methanosarcinales archaeon | reverse complement strand
TACCGGCTTGCCTGATAATCCCCATTCTCCTTTTTCATCACTCCCATCTTCTGAATATAAAAGATTGCCTGCGTTTAGATAGCCGTCATTCTGCAGTTTTACTTGCAACTGGTTAAAAGCGTCTAAGGAAAATTCCGGCGAGTTGCCGGTTGCCACAGAGTGCCCATGCAGGAATATTACAGGAAATGTTTTAGGATCGTTTTTGCATGATTCGTCGCTGCAGCACGGCTTGCACTCATTGAAGATGCAGCAAATACTTGGATTATCGGACAAAGTAGTATTTATTTTAGAGATTATTTTATATGTGATATTTGCCGATACAGGCTCAAAATTAAAATTGCCTGTTTCTTCCGATTTTTTATTGAGTTTTGAGCAAGCGCTTAATAATTCATTAACCCCACTAGAGTAGTTTATTTTGGAAAGCAAATATAAAGACAAGTTTATTGATTGGTTGTAATCCAATGGCATGACAGTTGCTTTATTTTTTGGCAGCACTGATTCGGCAATTCTGATGATATCGGGATTTGTTTTATTCTCAAGCTTTACCTTCCCGAATGATTCATAGTAGGAGTTATTGATTTTCCTTGCTTCATTGTCTTTAAAGCTACTTGCTAAATTTAAAAACGCATCATCTGCCGGAAAGCTGATGCTTTTATTTGCAATTACTGCAGATGCTTCATTTCTTATTTCTGCATATTCCTTATCCAACTCCTGCAATAAATTGCAATTTTGCTTTAAAAGCGACGCGTCTGGGTAAGTTTCTATGAATTTCTCAGCGTTTTTTATTTTTTTTATGATGGAAATATTTTCCCTGCAATCGTGTTTTAAACTGCACAATAAATAATTTTCATGATTTAAGGCATATTCAGACTCAAAGAACATTGCTGCAGCAGGAATTTCTGATTTTTTGATTAATAAGTTTTGCTGGGCCGTTAAATTGCCAGCTTCCTTGAGTATTCCATCATAGCCTTCAAATGTGTTGTTTGTTACCGAATAAGCAAGGATTTTGAAATCTTCCGCATTTTTATTGAGATCATTCAATGTTTCATTATCCTGCAGCATATCAGCAAAACCGTAAAGTTCATTTAAATTCTTGGATAGTCTGTCCAATCTTTCTAGTATTCCATTATGCAATTCCGCAATGTTATTAATTTCTTCGTCCAGATATGCAATGGACTTGCTAATATCGGATAAAGTCTCAAAAAAACTTTCATTAAAAAACTTGCTCAATTCAAAGTAATTTTCAATTGACCATAGGCTTCTCAGATTTTCTATTGATACCCTTAACTTATCGTATTTATCGTCAATCTCTATTTTTTTCTTGGTCAGGTTTTTTAGGTTTATTTTGTGCGCTAATTCAAAATATTTCTGGTTTACTTGATGGTGCACTGCATCTACATCAGCCAGCAGCACAAGCAGTCTTGTAACATTCTGCTTTAATGTCTTTTTAAGCTCTTTTTCCATTTCTGTAAGGTCATAATTTACAGTGACTAAGGAAGACCTGGCTTTTTCAGCGCCTTTAGTGATGCAGAATAACGAGCGTATGCTGCTGCATTGGACATCAAAGCTGTATATGTCTTGCCCGCTTCCCAATCTTTTGGCGCTCAATTCATATTTTTTTTTTGTGAGCTGCCCTTTCTCAAGCTCAAAATCGCCTTTGTCAATAAGGTTGTTCCTGCTTCTGTCATTAAATGAATAAGAGCATGCAGCTTTGCAGTATGCAGGATTATCTACAGAAACATCAAACTCGATTTTGCCTGCCTCTCCGTAATGGATGCTAAAGGATTTTTGATTAGGCGTCAGGTACACAATAAGCTCATTTCCCAGTAAAAAATTGATTTTTTGGTTAAATACAACCAGCAAATAAATGAACAGAACAGTTAGAACTGCAATGATAAAAAATTCATATTTCTTCCAAAATGATTTTTGCCCTGCCACAATAGGTAATTATTCATGGTAGATTATTAAATTTTTGTGTTTAAAGAAAAAAGTGTGCAATAAAAATTTATCTTACTAATTCTTCTAATCTATTTTTGTTGGTTTTATTCTTTTCCATATAGTAAATAAATTAACTTAATCTTATTTTGCATATATAAAACCGGCTTGTTTGCAAGTTAACTCGTAATTAGAAAGATTTAAGGGGCTTTAG
>CAYIKX010000190.1:0-2212 GCA_964364025.1 uncultured Methanosarcinales archaeon | reverse complement strand
ACCTGCTCAGAACCGGCTTTACATCAGCATTGTCTGATACGGATATGCCGGAAACAGCAAAATTGAAGATAAGGGAGGATTTGGATGCGGCAAGGAGAGATGTAGATTCATTAATTATCCAATTTAATGAAGGCAAACTTGAAGCATTTCCCGGAAAAACATTACAGGAAACATTAGAACTTAGGATTCTCGAAGTGCTGAATAAGGCTAGAAATGAAACAGGAAGGACAGTTGCAAGCCATGCAGATAAAAGAACACACACAATGATAATGGCAGAGTCTGGAGCAAGGGGCAACCTGCTGAATTTAGCGCAGATGGCTGCCTGCGTCGGCCAGCAGGCTATGAGGGGCAAAAGAATAGAAAAGGGATTCGAGCAGAGGACATTGTCACATTTCAAGAGAGGCGACTTAAGCTCTGAAGCTCATGGATTTATCAGCAATGGATTCAAGACAGGATTAACAGCAGCGGAATTTTTCTTTGGCTCTATGACTGGCAGGGACTCTTTGATGGATACAGCCCTTAGAACGCCAAAAAGCGGCTATCTGTACAGGAGGCTTGCAAATGCAATGCAGGATTTAAAAGTTGAGTATGACAATACTGTAAGAGACTCGTCCAAAAAAATTATACAGTTTGAATATGGGGAAGACGGCATTGATGTTTCAAAATCAGAAAATGGTTTTATTAACGTAAAGAGGATAATACAATCAACATAAAAATAAAAAATATAAATCAAAAATATTATTTTTACAAATAAAATGGCAAAGAAAATAAGCTCAGGCGAAATCAAAAAAATGATGAAAGCAGGCAATGTGATAATAGGAACAGAGAGGGCTATGAAGAATCTCAAGTCAGGCAGGGTTGAAAAAATTTTAGTAAGCTCAAACTGCCCAGCCAAAGTGGAGAAAGATATCAACTATTATGCCGGCCTGAGCGGTGCAGAGTTCCATAAATTAGAGTATCCCAATGACGAACTTGGGGTTATATGCAAAAAGCCGTTTTCCATATCTGTTTTAGCTTTAGTTAAAGGTGCAAGTAAGTGAACAAGATTAGATATACTTCTGATTTAATGAAATTAATGACCCTTTTCGAATCTATGACTGGCGCCAAGGTAAAGGATTGCATTTCTGGCGAAAAGCTTATTTTTATAATAGAAGAAAATGAGATGGGCAAGGCGATTGGCAAAAATGGAGCCAATATAAAAAGAATAGAGAATGTGCTGAAGAAAAAAATAAAGCTAGCAGAGTTCAGCAATGATGCTGTTCAGTTCGTGAAAAACATGATTTATCCGATTGAGATTCTGGATATCAAGCAGGAAGACAAAATTATAACAGTACATGGAAAAGATGCAAATGCAAAAGCGTTTCTGATAGGAAGAGACAGGCAAAACATAAATCATTTAAGCAATATAGTGAAAAGATATTTTGATGTCAAGGAGATAAAGGTTTTGTAGCAAGCTTTAAAAACCGTCCAAAAATACTAATTTGCTATGGGAAAAAAATCCAAAGGGTTGTACGCGGGCAAGAGATTAAGGGAAAGAAGAAGCAAAGGCAGGTGGCACTCCAAGTCCTATATCAAGAGAATTTTAAGATTGAAAGAACGCTCAGACCCATTGGAAGGTGCATCCCAGGCAAAAGGCATCGTTCTGGAAAAAGTACAATTAGAGGCAAAACAGCCCAATTCTGCCATGAGAAAATGTGTAGCGCCAAATACGCTATTATATTTATCGAGTGGATGCGCTACAACTGTAAAAGAATTCGGAGATTTTTGGCAAGTAGGGGAAATACACACTTACAATGAAGAAAAAAAAGAGTTGGAATCCTCTAAAGTTACAGACTATTTCTCTTTGACTGAAGCGGAAAAAGAAAAATCAATTGTTCTTAAAATTAAAACTAAGGAGACTGGCAGGCAATTAATAGCAACAGGAGACCACCCAATATATACAAATAGGGGGAAAATAGAATTAGGAGATATAAAAATAGGAGACAAAGTTGTGATTATGCCGATGAACCCCGTTGAATATGAAATATCAGACAAAGAAATTCTAACAGAGAATGATGCTGTTACAAATGTTCCAAGAGGCTCAAAAGTGGAAAGAATACTCTCTGAATTGAAAAATAAAAATTTGCTGCCTCTTAAATTAAATAACCCAAAACTGCCGAAAATATTAAGATTAATGGGGCATTTGTTTGCGATGGGACATTGGCTTGGTATG
>CAYIKX010000189.1:0-2220 GCA_964364025.1 uncultured Methanosarcinales archaeon | reverse complement strand
ATAAAAACAAGATATTAAGAAGGAATATCAAAGGGCCTATACAAATAGGAGATGTTTTAATGCTCAGGGAAACAGAATTCGAAGCAGGCCAATTGACAAAAGGCGGAAGAGGAAAAGGTTAATCCAATTTTATTTATTAAATTAAAATTTAAATTAATTCAAAAATAAAAACATGTAAAATATCAAACCAAAATGGCAAAGTGCACTTTTTGCGGCAATGACATCGAAAGGGGAACAGGTAAGATGTATGTGCAGAAAGATGCAAAAGTTTTATATTTCTGCTCATCAAAATGCGAGAAAAACCATATAAAGCTTGGCAGAAAGTTCCTTGAAACAAGATGGAGCAGGAAATTCAAGCGTGAGAAGCAGGAGGCAGTAGAATGATTGAAAGAAGCCTTGCGATTATAAAGCCCGATGGCGTTGAACGAAGTTTAGTGGGGCAAATCCTAACTAGATTCGAGAATGCAGGATTGAAAATTGTAGGCATGAAAATGGCGTGGGTTGATAAGAAATTTGCAGAAAAGCATTATAAGGCGCACAAAAGCAAGCCTTTTTTCAGGGAATTAGTCGAGTTTATTACCGAAGGTCCGGTTGTCGCTTTTGTTCTTGAGGGTGTTCATGCTGTTGACAATGTTCGCAGATTAGTCGGCACCACATCGCCTCATAGCGCAGCTCCTGGCACAATAAGGGGGGATTTTGCCCATACAAGCATGGCTTATGCCTCCAAGAAAGGCTTAGGCGGAAAAAATGTCATTCACGCATCCGGCAGCAAACAAGAGGCTGAAGAAGAAATAAAATTATGGTTCAGCAAGGACGAACTTCATACCTACTCAACTGTTCATGAGAAGCACGTGTTCTGATTTTTGAGGCATTTAAGATGGCTGAAAGAATGGCGGATGCAGTCGCAAGGATTACCAAGAATCCAAAGTTCATAAGGAATATCTGCACTTCCGCGCATATACATCACGGCAAGACGGCAATGACAGACAACCTTATAGCAGCTGCAGGTTTGATGGCTTCAAAATATGCCGGAGATTTGGAAGAAGGTATGGCAACCTGGCAGCACAAGGACGAGCAGGAAAGGCTTCTGACAGTTGATGCGGCAAATGTATCAATGATTCATGAATACCAAGGCAATGAATATCTGATAAATCTCATAGACACTCCGGGACATGTAGATTTTGGAGGCAATGTGACAAGGGCTATGCGCGCAATCGACGGCACTATAGTATTAATAGACGCTGTTGAAGGCGTAATGCCCCAGACAGAAACTGTTGTAAAGCAGGCATTAAGGGAAAGAGTCAAGCCGGTTCTTTTTATCAACAAAGTAGACAGATTAGTCAAAGAGCTGCATCTCACGCCTGAAAAAATACAGGAGAGATTTATAAAAGTCATTAATGGGTTTAATAAGCTGATTGAGGATATTGCAGAGCCGCAGTACAAGCAGGCATGGAAAGTCAGCATTATGGAAGGCTCGGTCGCATTTGGCTCTGCCAGGGAAAACTGGGGGCTGTCTTTTTCTTTCATGCAGAAAAAAAATATTTCTTTCAAGGATATTCTGACAATTTATGAGATGGGCGAGGAGGAAAGAAAGGAGTGGGTTTGGAGTAATGCGCCATTGTTCGAGGTTATACTTGACATTGTAATCCAGCACCTTCCGGACCCAATTGCAGCGCAGCAATACAGAATCCCGAAAATATGGAAAGGCGACTTGGAAAGTGAATTTGGGAAAGATTTGATGTCTTGCAATCCTGAAGGAAAAATAGCATTTGTAATAACAAGAATAGTAGTTGACCCGAGGTCAGGAAAGGATATTTCAGCTGGCAGGTTGTTTTCAGGCACTTTAAGAAGCGGCACTGAAGTTTATCTTAATAATTCCAAGCAGCACCAAAGAATACAAAACCTTTACATCTATAACGGAATCAAGCCGGAGCTTATAGAAAGCATTCCAGCTGGAAATGTATGCGCAATTTCAGGAGTTTTGGGCAATGCAGGCGAAACCATAACAATTGAGCCAGAGCAGGCATTTGAAGAGCTGAAGCACATATTTGAGCCGGTTATCACAAAAGCAATCGAGCCGAAAAAGCCAAGCGACCTGCCTAAGCTGATAGAGGTTTTAAGAAAGGTTGCACGAGAAGATCCTTCAATTGTAGTGGAAATTAATGAGGAGACAGGAGAGAATTTAATCTCAGGCATGGGCGAGCTTCATCTGGAGATTAT
>CAYIKX010000188.1:0-2246 GCA_964364025.1 uncultured Methanosarcinales archaeon | reverse complement strand
ATATAAAGGGGGGGGGGTGCATGATGGAGCATAAAAAAGCCTTTAAGAAGTTTTTGATTTCCAAAAAGTCTCAGAGTGATTTATTAATGCAGAGTTTTCAGCAAACTGCCCAGTTTCAGGAAAAAGGGCAGGTTAAAAAGATTGATATTCTTAATAAAATTAATTCTCCTAAAGACCTTAAGAGACTGAATGCAGAACAGCTTAAAATTCTTGCTCAGGAAATAAGGGACAAGATTTTAGAGGTAGTTTCCAAAAATGGCGGCCATTTAGGAGGCCCATTAGGCGCAGTTGAATTAACTTTAGCAGTCCATTATGTTTATGACGCGCCTAAAGATAAGATAGTCATAGATACAGGGCATCAAAGCTATTCGCACAAGCTTATTACCGGAAGAAGAGAAAATTTTCATACCCTGAGGCAATACAAAGGTGTTTGCGGTTTCTGCAACATTCATGAATCGGAATATGATGTTTTTGGCGCTGGTCATGCCTCAACAGCAATATCTGCAGCTTTGGGAATTGCAAAAGCCCGCGATTTCAAGGGAGAAAAATACAAGGTTGTTGCTATTATTGGGGATGGCGCAGTAACAGCAGGCTTGGCTTTTGAAGGCTTAAACAACCTAGGCGCCTCAAAAACAAATATGCTGGTTATTTTAAATGACAACAGGATGAGCATCTCCCCTAATGTTGGCGCTGTCTCCAATTACCTGAACAAAATAGTTTTGCATCCTGGTTATTTTGAGCTGAGGAAAAAAACAGCTAATTTCCTGAAGAAAATCCCGGGTGTTGGAGAAGAAGGCATAAGCAAGTTGGGAAAAGTAGAGGAAAGATTAAGAACAATAGCAACTCAAGGGCTGATTTTTGAAGCTTTGGGGTTTCAATACTTTGGGCCTATTGATGGGCACAATTTTGATGAATTGGTGCCGGCATTGCAGAATATTAAAGACTTGAAAGGGCCTGTTTTATTGCATGTCAAGACAGAAAAGGGCAAGGGCTATACATTTGCAGAGCAGGACATTGACAAATTTCACGGCATGTCGCCATTCGATCCAATAAATGGGCAGAAATATGTGACAACAGCAAAGATGACTTATACAGATGCGTTTGCCAATGCATTGATAAGGATTGCTGAAAAAGACAAAAGAATTATTGCCATAACAGCTGCAATGAAGGCAGGCACGGGGCTGAGCAAATTTGAAAAGCATTTTCCCGAAAGAACAATTGATGTCGGAATTGCAGAACAGCATGCAGTCACATTTGCAGGCGGATTGGCAATTTCAGGAATGAAGCCTGTCTGCGCAATCTACTCGACTTTTTTGCAGAGAGCCTATGACCAGATTATTCATGATGTTTGCCTGCAAAATCTTGGAGTTATTTTCGTTTTGGACAGGGCAGGCTTGGTTGGAGATGATGGTCCAACCCACAATGGGCCATTTGACATTGCTTATTTAAGAGCAATCCCGAATATTGCAATTATGGCCCCAAAAGATGAAAATGAGCTGCAGCACATGCTTTATACTGCAACTTTCATAAAAGGGCCAAGCAGCTTGAGATTTCCGCGAGGCAATGCAATTGGTGTTGGTCTTGACCAAGAATTTAGAAAGCTGGAAATCGGAAAAGGGGAAATTTTGAGGGAAGGCAGAGATTTATTGATTTTAGGCATAGGCCCTATTTTGTATGACGCAATTCAATCTGTTGAAGAACTTAAAGTCAATCCAACAATAATAAATGCAAGATTTGTAAAGCCGATAGACAAGGAATTAATATTGAAGTATGCAAAGAAAATAAAAAATATAATTACACTCGAGGAAGCTGCAATTAATGGCGGCTTTGGCTCTGCAGTTTTGGAGCTGCTTGAAAGCAATGGAATAAAAGCAAATGTGAAAAGGATTGGAATTCCAGATGAGTTTATAGAGCATGGAAAACCAGATATACAGAAAAAGCTTGCGGGTATTGATAAAGAAAGCATTAAGAAAGCAATTTTAGATATTTTGAATAAGAAATAAAAATAATTTCATAAAATTTTAACAATAAAATAATTTCAATAATTAAAATAAAAATTATCAATACAACAACTAAAATGATTCAAAATAACCTTTCAAGAAGAAAATCAAAAAAAGTAAAAGTTGGAAAATTGTACATTGGAGGAGATGCGCCTGTAACAGTCCAGTCAATGACCACTACAGATACAACTGATGTAAAGGCAACTGTTGAGCAGATTCATGGCTTGGAGGAAGTCGGATGCGATA
>CAYIKX010000187.1:0-2255 GCA_964364025.1 uncultured Methanosarcinales archaeon | reverse complement strand
TGCAAAGAGAATTGTGAAGAAGTTGAGTCTGTTGGAGGTGTGCCTTTCTTCAGACCAAAATCAAATACTTTGGTAAGATCAGACGGCTCATACGCATGGCTGCGTATGATGCTTAATTATTACAATCATCCGATTAAAGCTAAACGAAGCTACAATCGACGGTTAAACGTGGAATCTACAATTCATGCCAAGAAAACAAAGTTCGGAAGCCATGTACGGTCTAAGAATGATGTTGCTAAAGAAAATGAGAGCACACTTCAGTGGATAGGTTACAATTTCAGCGTTCTAAGCAGGGCTAATTATCAATGTGATATCGAGCCTTATTTTATGAAATAAGAGAATGACTTTTTACACACAGCAATCACAACCATATAAATATACGGGGCAATGATCTAGAATTTTTGCGAATTGCGACTCCGATACTTTCTCCTCATACTTTTTAATTATCTCATTTATCTTCTCAATATCTTTCCTAAAGGCATTAAACCACCCTTCTGGTTTTAGCATTTCTATTTCCTTAATTTGTGATTTCCTGAGTCTTTGTAGCAGCGCGTCTGGATTTGCAATTAAGTCCCTGACTGCCTTATTAAACTCTTGCTGGTCAATTGCTCTAACATCTTTCAATATTCTATGCTCTTGGTAAAACAATTTTATAATCACCAATAAGATATGCCTAAGCTTAGCCAAATCTTCAATTTCCTCATCCGTCCACAGATATGCATGGTCTTCAAGAAATCTTGAATATATTCGATTTAATATCTCTCTTTCCTCGTCCAACAATTCATTTTCTTCGTCTAAGAATCTCTTAATCTGTGCTTTGAGCGTATCCATTATTACATTTTCTAATTAGGTGTTATTTAAAATTATCTAAATTGCAGACAGAGGTTATTTCTATGCCAAAAATAAAATTTTACAAATTGTTTTTATTTTTCGGATTAAAATCAGCACCAAACAACAATGACGGCAAATCGAATGCAGAGGATTTTTCCGTTACGAAGTTCTGAAAAATCCTTTGTGAGTAGCATTTTCACCAAGAAAATGCGTGTTTGCCGTCATTATTGTTGTTTGGTTCTCAGCTAATAACTTCACAATGCTAAATAATTATCAAGCTAAATAGTCATGAAAAAACGTAAGTTTCATATCCAAAATGTATCCTCGAAAATGGGGTTTTACTATAATTATAAAATCAAATTCTTGTTTTATAAGCATTCAACAACATCGCATTTCCTACAACAGAAATTGAGCTGGAAGCCATTGCAATAGCTGCAAAAATTGGGTTAAGCAGAATGCCAAATGGATAGAGTATGCCAGCTGCTACTGGGATTAAAGCAACATTGTAAAAGAAAGCCCAGAAAAGATTTTGCTTCATCTTGCTGACAGTTTTTTTGCTTAAGTCAATTGCAGTTACAACATCTCTTAAGTCATTTTTAATCAAAACAATTCCTCCAGTTTCTTTTGCAATATCAGTCCCAGCTCCAACAGCAATGCCGACATCAGCTTGTGCCAACATTGGTGCATCATTTATACCATCTCCAACAGCAGCTACAATTTTGCCTTTATTTTGCAACTCTTTGACTTTTTTTGCCTTATCCTGGGGCAAAACTTCTGACATAACATTATCTATGCCTATTTGCTTAGCAATTGCTTTAGCAGTTCTTTCGTTATCACCAGTAATCATCCAGACTTCCTTGCCCATTTTCTTTAGCTCTGCCACAGCTTCTTTTGAGAATTCTTTTAATGTGTCTGCAATTGCAACTAAGCCAATAACTTTTTTATCGTATGCTACTATAACAACAGTTTTGCCTTCATTTTCCAATTTTTGAATCTGCTCTTCTATATTTTCTGTTTGAATTTTGTAATCTTTCATAAACAACCTATTGCCAACAAGAATTGCTCTGTTTTTATAAGTCGATTTAATGCCTTTACCGGCAATAGTCTGGTAAGAATCAGCTTTTGGCAATTTTAAGTTAATTTCTTCTGCTTTCTTTAATATCGCTTGTCCTAGAGGGTGCTCTGAGCCTTTCTCGGCAATTGCTGCCAGCTTTACAACATCGTTTTTTATGTATTTTGAATCAAGAACAACAACATCTGTTACAGAAGGCTCTCCTTTTGTTAAAGTGCCAGTCTTATCAAAAATAATTGATGCTATTTTATGTGTTTTTTCTAAATACTCGCCACTTTTAATTAAAATGCCATTTTGAGCGCCTTTTCCAGCGCCTATCATAATTGCTGATGGTGTTGCAATTCCTAAAGCA
>CAYIKX010000186.1:0-2258 GCA_964364025.1 uncultured Methanosarcinales archaeon | reverse complement strand
TCTTTTCCACCTAACCCCTTCTTTTGTATCCTCTAAGATAATGCCTTTTCTTTTTAAATCTTCCCTTATTCTGTCTGCCTTTGCGAAATCTTTTTCTCTTCTCGCCTTTTCCCTTTCATCAATCATTTTTTTTAATTCCATAGGCAATTTTTCTTCTTTGTATTCAAGAATTCCGAGAATTTTATCAAAATCATGCATCAAATCAATTGTTTTTTTGGAATTGTTTTTTCCGATTTTATTTTGCATCATTAATGTATTAATCTCCTTAACAAACTCAAAAATACGAGATAAAGCAACACTTATGTTCAAATCATCATCCATTGCTTTTTCAAATTCTTTTTTTGTTTTTTGTATTATTTTATTGATATTTTTATTGTTGATGTTATTTTTGATTTCTTTTAATTTAATAATAAAATCATTTAACCTTTGAACGGTGTTTTCTGCTGCTTTAACAGCTTCTTCTGTGAAATTAAGCTGTTGCCTATAGTGAACTGAAAGCAAAAGATATCTTATCGCTTTTGGATTATAGTTTTTGTTCAATAAATCTCTTAGTGTATAAAAGTTGCCCAATGACTTTGACATTTTCTGTCCACTAACTAATAAATGCTCGTTGTGGAACCAATAGTTCACAAATTTTTTCTTTGTTGAAGCTTCGCTTTGTGCTATCTCATTTTCGTGATGCGGAAAAATCAAATCTACTCCGCCTGCATGAATGTCAAAGTTTTCTCCTAAATATTTCATTGACATTGCGCTGCATTCAATATGCCACCCTGGCCTTCCATCACCAAATTCTGTTTTCCAGACCACATTACTATCTTCTTTGTCGTAAGCTTTCCACAATGCAAAGTCTTTTGCTTCTTCTTTTTCATAGCTGTCCTGCTTGACTCTTGCGCCTTCTTTCAAAGATTTAATTTTTGTATGCGATAATTTCCCATAATCCCTGAATTTGGAGATATCATAGTAAATACTTCCGTCTTCGCTTTTATAGGCAATCTTATTTTTCAGTAATTTCTTGATAATATCAATCATTTCCTTTACATGCTCTGTTGCTCTTGGATATACATCAGCCTTGTCAATGTTTAATGTTTCAATATCCTCAAAAAAAGCTTTTTCATATCTTCTTGTGTATTCCTTTAAAGAAATCCCTTCCTTATTAGTGCCTTTTATTGTCTTGTCGTCTACATCAGTTATGTTCATTACATGCTTTACTTTGTAGCCGGAATATTTCAGATATCGTTTAAGGATATCACTGCATATGTAAGCGCGGAAATTGCCGATGTGGGCATAGTCATAGACCGTTGGTCCACATGAGTAGATTTTTACTTCTTTGCCTTTTATCGGCTTGAATAATTCTTTTTTTCGGGTTAGAGTATTATACAGTTTTAATGGCATTTTGTTAGAAATGATTTAATGAGTTTTTAATTGTTTTTATTTAAAAAAAGCGAGGGAAGGGAATTTCGCCGAACTTTTGCCATCGTTCCGCGGGATTTTATATCCCGCATTGCATGCTTTTCAGTCGAATGCGAGTGAGCTCGTTGCGAACTCGCTCACAACTCACTGTTTTTGCAAAAGATTGTCTCGAACCCTTGAATAAGCGGGCATTGCGCAGCTGTCATTGCTGATTTCTTATCAGCTCATTATGCTGCATTGCAGCATCGAGTTTGGTTTTGCACCAAAACGCTCGCCTTAGCCGCTTGGCTTTAAGGTTTTTGAAAAACCCTCGCCTAATGGCCCTCGCTTAAATAAAACAAATTATTCATTTTGAATTATCTTTATTAAATTATCTAATACAATTACTAGAATCAGCAACAACAACTGCATCTATAATAATCTTGCCTAATCATGAAATAAATGGAATTCCAACTCCTATTTAAATCTTTATTTTCCGGCTTGTTCATTTTTTATAGCTCTTCATTTTACTTAAACTTGGATTCTTCAGAACGGTTGTTGAAATCTACGCTTAACAAATCTTCAACAAAATTTTTTTCGCGTTCCGCAGAACTTAGTTTGGTCTTTTGTTCCAATTTTAACACCTCCGGTTGTTTTAGAAAAAAAGTAATGTTAAATTGGCATTAACACATAAACACTGTGTACAGTGTCTTGTGGACAGGCCTAATCAAATTCAGAATACTATGCCCCATCCATGTATTATTTGCCATTTCAGTGTTTTAATTTTGAAGTTATATTTAAATGTTTTGTTTTTTGGGCTTGTTTGCAAGTTCCATTAGTTGCACCTCATTAGCATGTTATGCGTAAAG
>CAYIKX010000185.1:0-2324 GCA_964364025.1 uncultured Methanosarcinales archaeon | reverse complement strand
ATTAAAATAATTTATGAAAATAAGACCCTTACTTCTTGATTAAATTTTTGGAGAACTAAACTTTTGCGAATTTCCTCGTGAAGCAGTGTCATTTTAAAACATATCTAAATTGCGAAAAGTTTAAATACTTAGGATATCCATAGATATCCATGAGAAAGATAGAAATATTAGACAAAAAAATAAAATTGAGCGATAACGTTGAAGTCTTCTATGAGAAGACAATAACTGCATTTGGCAACAGCGCAAAGCTAGATGCACCAAAGAAGTACATAGGCAAAAGAGCCTATGTAATTGTGCTCAAAAAATAAAATGTCTCTTCCAATAATAGAAAAGCCGCATCAGTTAATGGCAAACTTAGAAGCATATAGAAAAATATTCAGTAAACCCCAATTTGAACATTTTCAGAGGTTGATTACAGGATTAATAATTTCTGATAATAAAACTATTCAGGAAATTAATGACTGCTTTGGTGAGTGTGACCAAAGCAGTTTGAATAAATTCCTTACTCTATCCTCTTGGAATAGAGAAGACATCGAGAAAGTTAGGATGAAACAAATAAGAAAGATTAATCCTCGAGAAGGTATATTAATTATTGATCCGACTCTCTTACACAAAACTGGAAAGCATATGGAAAAAGCAAATTATCATTATGATGGCCTGACCAAAGAAAAAGAATGGGGGCACCAGCTGGTGCATACTATTTTTGCCGATGGTAAAAATAGTTTTCCATTAAGAGGAGATATTTATGTTAGAGAGATTGATGCGGATAAAGACAATCCCTACAAAACCACGAGGGAGATAGGAATGGAGCATATGGATTTTGCTGTTAAAAATAAAATTCCTTTTTGGCTAGTGATGGCCGATGCAGGATTATATGCTGATTTTTTCTTGAAAAAGATAAAATTTCTCAAGAAAAAATATATTATCGGGATTAGAATATCAAATAAAATTAGTATCAATGGAGGAAAAAGAATAAGTGTTGGAGATTATCTTAATACTCTTTCAGACTTGGATTTCAGCACGCATATTTATGAAGATGGAATTTACCATCTTCATGTAAAAGAAATATATACTCGGGGAGTCGGAAAAGAAAAACTTTTAATTTCATATAAAGAAGGCGACGAAGACTGCATAAAAATATATACTACAAACATTCTTGATAAAGACGATGAAGAGTTGATGTATTTCCTTCTGCAAAGATGGGATATTGAAGTCCTTCATCGTGATGCGAAACAAAACTTAGGGCTGGAGGACTATCAAGTCCGCAAGTTCGGTGCAATACAGAAAGTCGTATGCGCTGTTCATGTGGCATACACTCAACTAGCCCTAAGCAGGCATCACAGGATTTTAGAGCCGCTGAAAAGAGGATTGAAAACAATAGGCGAAGGATGCAGATTCTTTCGGCTTATTGCATTGAAAGGATGGAGATGGCTAAAAAGAAAAGCAAAGAGTTTAGAAAAATTAAAGGAGGTAATGAATTCTTTTGTATTTGTTAAAAACGCAAAAGTTTAGTACGCCATAGTTTTATAAATCCAAAAGCCAATAATATATTATGAATCGGGTGATAAAATTTCTAATGATTTCAGACATCTTAGTCTTAACAAGCTTCGGCTTGGTTGAGCCAATACTGGCAATATTTTTTAAAGAGGACCTCATTGGCGGCTCAATTCTTATGGCTGGGCTTGCCGGAACAATCTTTCTCTTAGTAAAAAGCGTAGTCCAGTTGCCTTTTTCAAAATATGTAGATTCGCATAGTTATAGCAAAAGATTAAAATGGCTGATTATAGGGACTTTTCTGGTCTCAATTGTTCCATTCATTTATATATTTTCCAAGCACATCTATTGGATTTTCTTTGCGCAGGTAATTCACGGGTTTGGAAGCGGATTAGCTTATCCAACCTGGCTTGGCTTATGGAGCACCCATTTAGACAGAAAAAAAGAAAGTTTTGAATGGAGTTTGTATTCAACAATGACAGGATTAGGCACAGCAGTTACAGCAGCAATAGGCGCAATTTTAGCAGAGTTTGTCGGATTTAATTTTACTTTCTTCTTCGTAGGAGTTTTATCCTTTATAGGTTGCGTCATATTGTTTGAAATAGACAGGAGAAAAAACAAGCTCGGTGTTTTATTCTCCAATAATTCTCAAAAGAAGAAGTTTATTAAAAAGTAGTTTCAGGAGATATAAATAGCAGTGTTCAATTATTTATGTCTCACGTTATAATTACAAGCTAATCAGTTTAACGCTCGTTTCCCCAACAGCCCCAAAATTAATTGCAGCCAAATACTTTATTCCTGTTTCCTCGCATAGCCTTATCATGCTGTTT
>CAYIKX010000184.1:0-2357 GCA_964364025.1 uncultured Methanosarcinales archaeon | reverse complement strand
AATGGTTTCAAATCCATCTTTGATTAATATCAATTCTTCAACTAATTTTGCAGGCTTTGATGTAATGATGTATCATGGATATTCCTTTGATTATTTTGTTGCGGAAGTAGATTCGCTTAGAAACCAAGGAGGATATGACAGGGCAGACTTAATCATGAAATTTTTGTTAAAGAGAAGACATCTAGCACCAACACATACATCAACACTTTATGTTCCTGACACAAAAAAAGACCCATTAGTTATAGAAAAAGTCCCGGATTTCTTTCTTAGCGGGCATATACACAAATCCATAACATCAAACTACAAAAATACAACATTAATCTGCGGAAGCTGCTGGCAAAGCAAAACCCTGTTTCAGGAGAAGATTGGGCATAATCCAGAACCGAGCAGGGTGCCAATCGTAAATTTACAGACAATAGATGTAAAAATATTGAAATTTGGGCAATAAAATGATACAAGAAGACAAGTACATCAATGAACTGGCGAAAAATATAGACCATTCTTACAGAGTTGCAAATACAGCAAGATCAAAAGGATACGACCCGGAGGAAATCGTAAACATACCTCTTGCGAAGAACATGGCTGAGCGCGTCGAAGGATTAATCAGTGTTGTGGCCCCGCAAATAATGAATGCAGGCGTACCAAAAAGAATAAAAGAACTTGAGAACATTTATGGAAAATTAGACTGGAGAGTTGCGTTTGAAATCTCATTAGAAGCAGCAAGGGAAAAATTCTGTAAGTTTGAAACGCAAAAAGAGGCTATAGAGACAGGAATCAGAATAGGGCTTGCATATTTAACGCTAGGTGTGGTGGCCTCGCCTTTAGAAGGATTTGTAGGCCTAAAAATCAAAAAAAGAAAAGATGGCAAGGAATATTTCTCACTAATGTATGCTGGGCCAATACGAAGCGCTGGCGGGACTGCGGGGGCAGTGAGTGTAGTAATCGCCGATTACATAAGAAAGAAGATGGATTATGACGCTTATGATCCGTCTGAAAAAGAAATAAGGAGGATGGTAACAGAGCTTTACGACTATCATGAAAGAGTCACAAATCTCCAATATTTGCCTACTGAAAAAGAAATAAGATTTCTTGTAAGCAACCTTCCGGTCCAGATAGACGGGGACCCTTCAGAGGAGATCGAGGTATCAAATTACAAGGATATTGAAAGAATAGAAACAAATAGGATAAGAAGCGGGCCATGCTTGGTTCTAGGCGAATGTGTTGCACAAAAAGCTGCCAAGGTCTGGTCGCAACTTAAAAAGTGGGGAGAGGAATTTGATATTGGTAATTGGGCATTTTTACATGACTTCATACACTTACAAAAAGAAGCAAGAGCAAAAGAAAAATTTTCAAAAAAAGGAATCTCGCCAATCTACACTTATATACAGGATCTTGTTGCTGGCAGACCAGTTTTAGGGCACCCGTCAGCTGTTGGAGGCTTCAGGCTGAGATATGGACGATGCAGAACCTCCGGGTATTCAGCAACTGCTATACACCCAGCAACAATGATTATTCTTAACAAATACCTGGCAATAGGGACGCAACTAAAAGTTGAAAGGCCTGGAAAGGCAACAGCTATTACTATATGCGACTCTTTAGAAGGACCGATAGTAAAATTAAGCGACAATAGTGTAGAATATATAGGCAGTGAGCAAAAAGCGAAACAAGTTGTAAACTCAATCAAGGAAATACTGTTTCTGGGTGATATTTTGATAAGCTACGGAGATTTTTTGAACAGGGCGCATACTTTGGTTCCGGCAGGCTATTGTGAAGAATGGTGGTCACTTGAAATTGAAAGCGCAATGGTGAGCTTATTTGGATCTATTGACTACTATAAACTATCCCAGCTTACCAACATAAATCCAGAATATTTGGAAAAATTAATCAAAAACCACCTCTTTGAGAAACCGGATGCAATAACATCAATCTCATTAAGCAAAAACCTTAACGTGCCTTTACACCCCTCCCATACATATCACTGGAAAACAATCTCTAGAGATAATTTTCTCGAGTTGCTTCACTGGCTCACATCAGCAAAAATAGAATTTGATAGAATTAATGTGACTAAAATTATATTACCAAAAAATGAAGCAGGCAAAAGAACACTTGAATTGCTCGGCATACAACACCTCTTTATAAACAACGAGTTTACGGTGATAGAAAGAGAAGAGGCGGAAATATTATGCGCTCTTCTTGGCTTAAATGACAAGAGTTTTTACGACAAATACAAAAATTCCGAGATTGATGATGTTATGGATTTAATAAATTCTATCTCCAATATCATGATAAGGGACAAATCAGGAACATTTATTGGTGCAAGAATGGGCAGACCAGAAAAGGCAAAAGTAAGAAAGATG
>CAYIKX010000183.1:0-2384 GCA_964364025.1 uncultured Methanosarcinales archaeon | reverse complement strand
GGTTATAGGGTATAACATAATACGTTTCATCTGTAAAAGAGAAGATGCAAAAAGAAGGTTTTTCAACGGGCAGCTAACCTACAAGGAATGGGCAGAGCACGACATAAATCTGTGGAAAGAGAGAGGTGCAAAAAAACACGAATTCTTTAAAGCAATAGAGCATTTAAAACTGATGGATGGCGCAATGGAAACATTCCACGAACTCAAAAAAAGAGGCATAAAGCTTGCAATCATCTCAGGCTCACTCAATATATTGCTGGAAAAATTTATTCCAAATTATGAAGAATTTTTTGATGATGTTTTCCTCAGCAGGATTTATTTTGATGATGAAGGAAATATTGCAAAAGTCGAAGCTACAGAATATGACATGGATGCAAAAGCATTGGCTTTGAAAAAAATTGCAGAGAGGGAAGGTATAAGCCTGAAGGAATGCGCTTTTGTCGGGGATTATTTGAATGACATGAAAATAATCCAGGAAGCTGGCTTGGGAATAGTATTTAATTGTGATTATGATGAATTAAAGAAGGTTGCTGATGTAGTAATTGACAGAAAAGATTTGAGAGAAATATTGAGGCATATATTATAATTTTCTTATTTTCTTTATCGCTTCTTCCAGAATTTTCTTATTGCTGTAATTATTAACTATATTATTTAATTTATTTTTATTATATTTTTTATATTGTTTTATTGTTTTGGCTAATAATGGCATCGCTCTTACTATATTGTCCACAATAGTTATTGTAGCTTTCTGCGCTGTTCTTGACACTGGGTTTAAGTCGATTGCAATGACTTTTTTTCCATTTTTTATAAGCGCTTCTGTCCTGTCGCCATCTTCCAAAGGCACAAACACAACATCTGCTTTTAGGATGCCATTTGGATTTACATATTTCCTGTTTGATTCCATATATTTTATTTGATATTTTCTATCTGGTAATAATACATTTTTAGCGCCGTATTTTTCAAGATGTTTTTTTATTCTAATTTCCCTCTGTTTTGATGTGTGGAAAATATTAACTTCAAGTTTTGCAGGGATAATTTCTGATAGTTTAACGATTTCTTTCGGAACTAAGGCAGCAACATTGCCGTTGACAGATATTACAGGATGCTTTGCAAGCAGCAGCAATGCAGCAGCGCTGTCAACTGATTTTTTTGCGAAATCATTTGTTCTTTCTCCAAGCAAATAATCAAATGCTTCCCCTCTGCCATGCGCGATTAATCCATGTATTGATGTTATTCCTTTCTTTACACCTTCAGCTGTTAAATCCCTAGTCTTCAATGATTCATATCTAGGATGCAATTTTGGTATTTTCATAATAGACAGGCTCTTTTGTCAGATATTTTAAATTTTAATGCGCCTTCAAATTTCTTGTCGCTGAAAACAGCATTCCCAAGCATTATCATCGATGCATTTCCGTTATTTTTTTCTATGTTTTTTATTGTTTCCATTATTTTTTTGTCTTTTAATAATCCACTGTTAACAGAAAATTCTTTTGCTATTTTAATTATATCCCTGAATTGAATATTTTTACTTGATTTTAACAATTGTTTTATTTTGTTCAACGCTATTGTTGCAGAATCATTTATTTTATGCTTTATTTTTAAATTTGTTATTATTGATTTTGTTGATAATCTGCTGAAGTATTTGCAATAAACATCAACATCCTTTATTGGAATTTTTTTAACAATAAAATGGGAACTAGGCTTTAATTTTACAAAAAAACCTCCAAGATATTGATTAACAACATCTCCTAAGCCAGTTTTATTTTCGATTTCAGCAATATGCGCTGTTATCGCCAGCTCTTTATTTGATTTTTTTAGATTTAATAACATATTTATTGCGTAAGCAGTTGCCAAAGCGCTTGCACCGCTCAACCCAAAGCCGCAGCCCAGAGGCAGTTTTGTTTTGATGTAAACTCTTATTTTCTCTTTAGTTAATTTATCAGCAACACTTTTAACAGTAGGAAAATTTATTGAAGCATTATTAAACACTACCTCGGTTCTTTTTGCTTTTGAAACCTCAACAATCACACCCTCGTTTAAAGTAAACCCGACCCCGTAAGAGCCGGTCCATCTAGGGTTTTTATGCTGATAAATCTTGAAAATGCAGCTTATGTTTGCGGGCGCGAATGCTTTAGAAGCCATTTTACCTTAATTTGCTGATTATTTTGTCTAATAATCTATCAGCCACTACCCTTTTATCAGATAATTCAATATGCTCGATTTTCCTGTTTTTGTCAACTATAAAAACTTCGTTTGTATCAACATCAAAACCAATATTTTTCCTGCCTACGTCATTTGCAACAATCAAGTCTGCTTTAGCGGATTTTAACAAATCGTATGCGCAGTCTATCAATTCCTTTTCTGAAACATTATGCTCTGCCTTA
>CAYIKX010000182.1:0-2427 GCA_964364025.1 uncultured Methanosarcinales archaeon | reverse complement strand
ACAACAACTTTTAAATAACGTCATTTTATTTCCTTTATTGTCGGGGACGTCGTATAATGGATTGTTTATAATCCGTACAACCTGGCTTATTATCGCCGGCTCCAGTCGCTGGATTTGGAGCTATGAGTCGCAAGACGATGAATTAATTTATGGCGATACCGGCTGATTAGGGTTCAAATAATGCGAAAGCATTTTGAGAATCCCTACGTCCCCATAGTTTATTTTATCAGTTGTTGTTAATTAAAAAATTAAAGAAAATAATTATCAAAAAATATAAAAATTAAAATCTAATATCTAATAATAAGCTTCGCTTCCTATCTGATTTGTAATTTCTTTGTTTGTATCTTCGTCTAATTCAGATTCTTCGCTTTGTGCGTATCTCTTAATTCCAAAGAAAAAACCTGTTGCTGCAAGCAAGACAACAATCCCTATTAAAACAGCCTCAAGCCAATTTTTTAATGTAGAAGATAAAATTCCTTTTGCTCCAATTACGTTTGCTTTCAGGGGAATCTGCTTTAAAACTTTGTCATTGCTTTTGACTGCAACCAAGAACATTTGCTCTCCTCTTACATCTGATTTTGTTGAAGCGTATATGTTGGTTGTTGCAGATTCCTTTGGCTGTATGACAAATGCATTTGCCTCATTTAATCTTAGATTTGCCCATGCGCCATCGAGCATAAGGGTATAAGTATTTGCCTTTGAATCCTGGTTTGTTAGTGTAATTGGATATATAACTTCACTTCCATCATTTTTCATATTTTGCTTGAGTATTGGTATGGTGATAACAAGCAAGCTCTCAGCTTCGCTTGGCTCGCTCCTGCCTGTGATAAATACAGGCAATTCCTTTACATCTTTATCGCCGTTAAACTGGGAAGCAATTTCTGACCTAACTGTATAAGTTCCTGTCTGGACATTGTCTAAGATTTTGAGTATAAAGTCCTCCCTTACCTCCTCCTGATTGGCATTTTTAATCTGGTCAAGAAATTTTACAGCTGAAACATCAAGCTCTGGAATGCTGACTTTTGCTATCAGGCCTTCAAGCGGCACTACTCCGCTATTTTTGAAGCTTAACCTCACACCGAGTGACCTGCCTGCTTGAACATTGCTCTCTGGGCTTAGCGACATGCTGCTCACAACAAATGGAAATTCCTGCTCGCTTATTTTTAACCCGTACGCTTTTTCTTTTGAATTACTATCTGCATCTACAATTATTAATCTAAGCTTAAAGCTGTTCTGCTTGAACTTGCTGATTAAAGGCAAGCTGAGGCTCTTAGCAGTTTTTTCGTCTTTGTTAAGATTAAAGGTTGTTGTTGTGTCAGCCACTGCATCTCCATTTTCAAAAGTCAGAATAGCATCAACATGGGCATTTTTAATATTCTCAAGAGCTGTTAATTTTACATCTAAGTCGATATCTTTTTTGCTTTGCCCTATAATAATAAAATTATTTTCCCCTTCAGCCAAAACCTTGTCTTCAACCTCAACACTGTCTATTGAAATATCCAAATTTCCAGAAACTCCAAAACTTTCTCTTCTGCTTATGCCATAAACCTGCTGGATTGAGTTGCCATCTTCATCTACAAGCTTTATTGTCAGCTCAAATCTGTCGCTTTGCTTAAGCTTGTCCAGCAACTCAAGCCTCAGCAACCTTGAAGAGCTTGCATCTTCTGCCAAGTTAAAGACTGGAGATGCGTCTGCAACAACATTGCCGCTGTTTAAGTCTCTTAAAACTGCTTCAACATGGGCATTTGTCAAATCTTCAAGAGCTGTAAACTCAACTAAAACATCAAACACATTGTTTTTTTCAATAAAATTTGTGCTTGATGCCGCAACTGCCTTATTGTTTACCCTTACCCTGTCTATTGATACATCGAGCGCGCCTCTTGCAATAGTTTGCTTAGTTTTAATTGCGTATGTTTTCTGTTCAGACCTGTCTCTGGCATCAACGATTTTTATTGTTAAATCAAACTCTGTTTCTCTTTTAAGCCTGTCGATTAAAACTAATGTCAGAGTTTTCGCAGAGCTCTGGTTTCTTGCCAAATCAAAAGTGCCTGTTGAGTCTGAAACAACATTGCCGCTTTCTCTTCCTCTTAGAATCACTTCCACATGCGCTTTTTCAAGTGTCGCTAAAGTTGTGAAATCAACAACCACAGAAAATAAATTTGCATCAGGAATAAGGTTTGTTCTTGATTCAGCAATTACCTTGCCATTTATCGTTGCTCTGTCTATAGACACATCAAATGAAGAAGAGCTTCCTAACAAAAAATCTCCTGCATAAGCGTAGCCACTAAAAAAAACTGCAAAAATAAGCAAAAACGATGTTAAACCAAAAATTTTTTTATTCATTTGCCCCCAACTCTTTATAAGATTCATTATGTCAAAAACCACCCATCATAGATGGGTGGCATGAATACTTTGACTATCACATAG
>CAYIKX010000181.1:0-2428 GCA_964364025.1 uncultured Methanosarcinales archaeon | reverse complement strand
GTAACTGCGTGCGTTGTGGTAAACATTCCGGAATGAATTCCAAATTCCTTATTTTTGCCATGTCTAGTTGCTGCTGATTATTTGTAAATCTTTTTGGATAAGATAAAGCATATTGAATTGGTATTTTCATGTCCGGCAATCCCAATTGCGCAATTACTGATTTGTCATGGAACTCGACTAAAGAATGTATGATGCTTTGCGGATGGATTACTATTTTTATTTTTTCATATGGAATGCCATAAAGCCAGTGGGCTTCGATAACCTCAAAGCCCTTGTTCATCAAAGTTGCGGAATCAATCGTTATTTTAGCTCCCATGCTCCATGTAGGGTGCTTTAAAGCATCTTGCGCAGTAACATTTTGCAGCTGCTC
Source organism: uncultured Methanosarcinales archaeon (assembly GCA_964364025.1). Taxonomy (GTDB): domain Archaea; phylum Nanobdellota; class Nanobdellia; order Woesearchaeales; family GW2011-AR4. The sequence goes on along the minus strand of CAYIKX010000181.1, from coordinate 2,058 downwards.
TTTTGAATGATTTTTGAATGGGCCGCCTGAGCAAGTGATTGTAATTTTGCTGACTTCATTTATGTTTTCTCCATTCAAGCACTGGAAGATTGCGGAATGTTCAGAGTCGATAGGCATTAGATTCGCATTATTTTTCCTAATTTCGTCCATAATAACTGAACCAGCAGCTACTAAAGTTTCTTTGTTTGCCAATGCAATATCTTTCTTATTTTTAATTGCATTATAAGTCGGCTCAATTCCAACAGAACCGACTAAGGAATTTACAACAGTATCAGCTTCTTCTAATGTTGCTAGTTTTTTTAATCCTTCAATCCCTGAATAAACCTGGCAACTAGAAAAATTTAATAAATCATCAACTTTCGTTTTATCCATTATTGCAACTGCTTTTGGCCTGAATTCCTTTATTTGCTTTAATAGCAAGTCAGAATTTTTGTTTGTAGTTAATCCGACTACCTTGAATTCATTGGGAAATTGTCTAACAATTTCCAAAGTCTGAGTGCCAATGCTGCCTGTTGAGCCTAAAATGCTTAGATACTTCATTAATTATACCACCCCTACAATATAGACTAATTAGATTGAATTATAAATCTTTCCATAAATTTAAATATTTAGTTGTGATAGAACAAAATTATGAAATCAACATTTACTAAATTAATTGATAATACACCAAAAATCAAGGTTTTGGAATTTCTAATAGAAGGCAGAGAATTAGACTATTCAATTTCTGACATTGCAGAAGGAGCTGGCATAGGAAGAACTACATTGTTTAGGATATGGGACGACTTTGTTGAGCTTGGCATAGTTAAGAATACGAGAAATATAGGCAATGCAAAATTATACAAATTGAACATTTCAAAACCATTTGTCAGAAAGTTTGTTGATTTGTTTGACACTTTGGTTATTGAGCCGTTGAATAAGAAGAAAAGGGTTGTGGTAAGACATTAATTCATTTTTTATGTTCTATTAAATTTTCAATAATTGGGTTAATTAAAGTATATACCAATGCTATTTCCGCAATAAAAAAACATAAAATTACTATAGGTTTAATTAGAATGATTTCCTTAATTTGTGGAACTTCATTTAGAGATTGCCGAACAATATCTGTTACTGAAAAAGCACTATCAACAATTAAAGTAATAAAAGCACTCATAGATATTTTTATTAAGGTTTCTTCTTCCATAACTAATTCCCATTCGCAATCTCATTTATCTCCTTCAACAGAACCTCCTTTATTTCATTGTCATTAATTCTTCTAACTATTTTGCCGTCTTTGTACAATAAATGATTTCCAGGAGCGCCGACAATCCCAAGGTCAGCTTTTTTTGATTCGCCAGGACCATTGACAGCGCAGCCCATGACAGCAATATGTATCGGCTTTTTTATTTTTTCAGTTTCATTTTCAAGCTGCTCAACCATTTTTATTACATCAATATGTGTTCTTGCGCACGTCGGGCAGCTTGTTATCTGCACGCCGTCATTTCTCAATCCCAAAGAACGCAAAATCAATTTTCCAGTTTTCACTTCTTCTCTAGGGTCTTCCGACAGAGAAACTCTTATTGTGTCGCCTATGCCTTCTGACAAAAGCATGCCAATGCCCATTGCTGATTTTATTGCACCTGGAATCTTGGAGCCTGCTTCTGTAACGCCTAAATGCAAAGGATAGTCTGTTTTTTCAGCAAATAATTGATATGCTTTAACCATTCTTGGAACATCAGATGCCTTCAATGAAACAATTGTGTCATAAAAGTCCAAATCCTCCAGAATCCTGACATGCCTCATTGCACTTTCGACCATTGCCTCTGGAGCATAACCATACTTTTCAAATAAGTCTCTTTCCAAAGAACCTAAGTTAACTCCAATTCTCATAGGCACTCCATAATCTTTTGCTGCCTTGACAACCACCTCAACTTTATCCGGATTTCCGATATTGCCGGGATTAATCCTCAGCTTGTCAACATATTTTACAGCTTCTAAAGCAATCTTGTAATCAAAATGAATGTCAACAACAAGAGGAATGTTAATGTTTTCTTTTATTTCCTTTAACGCCTTTGCAGATTC
>CAYIKX010000180.1:0-2447 GCA_964364025.1 uncultured Methanosarcinales archaeon | reverse complement strand
ACAAAAAAGGAATCAAGGGTGCTGAAATTATAGCATGCAATACAGATAAACAGCACTTGGGCATGATAGAAGCTGATCGCAAGTTCTTGATTGGAAAAGGTGTTACTCGTGGCTTAGGCTGTGGCGGCTTTCCTGAAAAAGGAGCTGAAGCAGCAAAAGAATCATTGCAGGAATTAAAAGAAACTCTAAAAGGCTCTGATATGGTTTTTGTTTGCGCTGGCATGGGCGGTGGCACAGGCACAGGAGCTGCTCCCATAGTGGCGCATCTTGCAAAAGATATAGGCTCTATTGTAATTGGAACAGTTACAATGCCTTTTAAGATAGAAAGGGCAAGAGTTGACAAAGCAGAGTTTGGATTGCAACAGCTAAGGCAAGTTTCTGACACTGTTATTGTCATTGATAATAATAGGCTGGTCCAAATTGCAGGAAACCTGCCGATACAGCAGGCATTTGCTGTTGCCAACGAGTTAGTTGCAACAATGATAAAAGGTATTGTAGAAACAATTGCTGTTCCATCGCTGGTTAATCTGGATTATGCTGATGTAAAAGCGATAATGCAAAATGGCGGAGTTGCAGTTATAGGCGTAGGCTCGTCTGATACAAACAGCAGGGTTGAAGAAGCTGTCAAAGGGGCTTTGGCCAATCCATTATTGGAAGTTGATTACAAAGGCGCAACCGGAGCGTTAATCCATGTCATAGGCGGCTTGGATATGACGCTTGATGACATCAACAGAGTAGGAGAACTGGTTACAGAAACACTTGACCAGGACGCAAATGTAATCTGGGGCGCTAGAGTTGTTGACGATATGCAAGGCAGGATTACAGTTATGACTATTATTACAGGAGTAAAAAGCCCATGGGTGCTTGGCAAAGTAGATTATTCCAGGCCATCACCAGCTGCGGTTGCGGTTTCACAAGAACTGGGCATTGAGTTAGTCCAATAAATTGGCGCGAGGTTAATATGCCGAAGCGCACAAGAATTTGCGGAGCATATTGATTAAAAATAAATTGGCAAAAAACAAATTTCCTAATCACCCTTTAGTCTTTGTGGTGAGATTGTTTCTTTGCCTTCATTAGAAAACCACCCCCAACGTTTTTCATTATGAAGGCAAGCGGTGGCTCAGCAATGGGCCACATTTTTTTTATTTATTTTTGATTTAGGCACTTTTATGCTCAACATTTATTGGTGGGTGGCAACACTAGGGGATTAAGTGCAACTTTAATTATTCCCTCCCAAAAGAATTTTAAAATTGAAAATTGTGCAACAATAAGAACCTAAATTTTACTTCTTCTTCAACCTTTCCTTAACTTTATCAACTATTTTCTTGCCATGCTTCTTGATATTCTTATGTGTCCTAGTTACCGCGCTTTTGATATAAGGGCTCCACATTCCAATTCCTGTTTTTGGCCCTTCTATTCTGCCCCACCACTTTTCAAAGAACATGATATGCTCTATCCTGTACTTTGGCGGCGGCTCAGGACTTTCGTCAGCATAGCCAATTGTAATAATTGCATGCACATCAACATGCTCAGGCAGGTTGCAAAGCCTTCTTATTTCGTGCTCGTCAAAAGCACCAACCCAGCATGAACCTAGTCCAAGGGAATGTGCTGTTAAAAGCATATTTTCAATTGCAGCAGCAATGCCTTGAATTGTGTAAAGCCTTACGCCTCTTGTGCCATAATATCTTTCTGCTTTTTCCGGCTCGCCAACAACAACTATATGAATTGGAGCGTCTTGCATCCAATACTGCTGCGAGCTTGCTTCAGCAATAGCCCTTCTTTTATCCTCATCTTTTACAACAATAAATTTGCAGTTTAGAATATTTCCTGCAAATGGAGCATACTTTCCAGCCTGCAGAATCTCGACAATATTGTCCCATGGCACCTGCTTGTCTTTGTATTTCCTTATGGACCTTCTAGTCCTTATGCAGTCAAAAACATCCATAAATTTGTTCTGGATAAGGATATTTAAATAGTTAACTGAAAATAACAATAAGGCAAAATAAAAAATATGCCAATAAACAATAAAACAAATAAAAATGAATTAAAATCATCAATAAGATTAATAAACAACCGAATATAATTACGCCTTATGGAATACTCAAAGTTAGTTGAAGTTTACGAGCAATTAAATAAAACAACAAAAAGATTGGAGAAAACGCATATTATTTCAGAGTTCTTAAAAGAGGTTAGCGCTGATGATATGGAGCATGTCATGCTTCTTCTTGAAGGCAGAATTTTTCCAAGCTACGATTCAAGAGAAATTGGAGTTGCTTCAAGGCTAATGTTAAAGTCTCTAGGCGTTGCGACAGGCATAAGTGTTGACAAAATAGAAAATGAATGGAAAAAGCAAGGCGACTTGGGATTAGTAGCTGAAGCTATTGTCAAAACAAAAAAGCAGGCAACTTTGCATTCAACAAAATTAACTGTGAAAAAAGTTTTTGATA
>CAYIKX010000179.1:0-2456 GCA_964364025.1 uncultured Methanosarcinales archaeon | reverse complement strand
GCAAGCATCTCGAGCTTTCGCATTTCACACGAGCTCTCGCATTTCACTGCTCGCGTTCATCTCAATGGGCCGGTAGCTCAGCCTGGTACCTGCTGAACTTTAAAGTTCGCTTGCAGGAAAGAGCACCTGAAGAAAGCTTGCAAAAGCAAGCCGGGGTGAAACTTTTAATCAGGTGGTCGCGAGTCCGAAGTATTGCTGTATGCGGTAGGGAAGTCTCGTCCGGCCCACTAATTTACACTAAACGACAACTGGAAGCATATATTTGCCTGGGACAGCGACAGACCAAAAGATGAAAAAGCAAAAATTCAAAGTTGACAAACACATACTGACACCAAAACATTCCAAGCTGAGTGAAAGAGAAAAAACACAGCTGCTTGAAAAATATTATGTAACTTCTAAAGAGCTGCCAAAAATATTAAAGACAGACTCGGCTATCAAGGAATTGGATGCTAAGCTAGGCGATGTTATAAAAATAACCAGAAAAAGCCAAACTGCCGGAGAATCAATTTTTTACAGGGTTGTTTCAGATGTATAAATACGGAAAAACACTTATCCAAAAATATTTTGAAGAGCAGAGTTTTGTAGATTCTGACATAGAGTCATTCAACAATTTTATTGATAAGGAACTGCTCAATATAATTGAGGAAAACAGGGAGATTGTCCCGACAATAATCCCACATAATATTGACGAATTCAAGATAAGGCTTGACAAAATCTGGGTTGAGAAGCCAAAGATGATAGAAGCTGATGGCTCAAGCAGAAACATCTATCCAATGGAGGCAAGGCTTAGGAAGATAACCTATTCTGCCCCTACCTGGATAACAGTCAGTGCGCATATCAATGGCGTGCAGCGTGAAAGTTTTGACACTCAAATTGGCAATTTGCCGATTATGCTAAAAAGCAAGTGGTGCCATTTGCACAAGTTAAGCAGGGAAGAGCTGATAGCCAGAGGCGAAGATCCTGACGAGCCCGGCGGCTATTTCATAATTAACGGCACAGAAAAGGTGCTTATTACAATTGAGGATTTAGCTTCAAATAAATTATTGATAGAGAGGGATACAACCGGACCAAGCGAAATTGTAGGCAAGCTGTTTTCTGAATATGGCTCTTTCAAAATTCCACATACAGTTGAGAAAATGAAAGACGGGTTATTCTACCTTACTTTCACAAGAGTGAAAAGAATACCCATCATTGTCGTCATCAAAGCCTTAGGATTGTTAAAAGACGAAGAAATAACCAAATTTATTTCGCATGAAAGGCAATTTGACGAGATTATAATAAACCTGCTGGAGTTTGTAAGCATAAAAAATGAAGAAGAAGCTCTCGATTACATCACAAAAAAGATAGGCATCACGCAGTCAAAAGAGGTAAGAATCGAAAGAATGAAGGAAGTTCTTGACAAGTACTTGCTGCCACATCTTGGAATAAAACCAGAAGACAGGATAATAAAAGCTTACAATTTGTGCAAGATGCTGAAAAAATACATCCTTGTTTCAAATGGCGAGCTGGACATTGACGATAAAGACCATTACATGAATAAAAGACTGAAGATGAGCGGTGACTTGCTTGCTGATCTGATAAGGCTCAATCTGAAAGTCCTGATTGGAGATTTATTGTATAATTTTCAAAGAATTGTGAAGAGGGGAAAATTTCCTTCCATAAAAGTCATTATAAGGGACAAGCTGCTGACCCAGAGAATTTATTCCTCAATGGCAACAGGAGTATGGGTTGGCGGAAGAAAAGGAATAAGCCAGCGAATTCAAAGATTAAACTACCTTGAGACTTTGTCGCATTTGCAAAGAGTTGTAAGCCCGTTAAGCGCTTCGCAGGAAAATTTTGAAGCAAGAGAACTGCATCCGACCCATTTGGGGAGGTTATGCCCAATAGAAACTCCGGAAGGGACAAACATCGGATTGAGGAAGAATCTTGCGTTATTATGCACCATATCCAGAGACTCAAATGAAGACGAGATTTTAAAATCGCTGAGGGGCATGGGCTTAAAACTAGTAAAATAAAATTATAATTTAAAATTAATTGACAAAAAACAATAAAAATTAAGATTGAAAATGGCAGAAATTTATCTGAACAGCAAATTTATAGGAACTGTGGAAAATCCTATTGAATTTGTGCAGAAAATAAGGGAGGAAAGAAGAAGGGGGGCAATCACAGAAAACCTCAATGTTTATTATAAAGAAAAATCAACAGAAATCCAGCTGGAAAGCTCAAAAGGAAGGGCAAGAAGGCCTTTAATAATAGTCAAGGACGGGGCTCCACTGCTGACTGAGAGGCATATCAAGCAATTGGAAAAAAATGAGATATCCTGGTCAGACTTGATAAAGCAGGGCATAATTGAATATTTAGATGCCGCAGAAGAAGAAAATACATTAGTTGCATTTTTTGAGAGTGAACTGACGCCGGAGCACACACATCTTGAAATCACGCCGTTGGCAATGCTG
>CAYIKX010000178.1:0-2466 GCA_964364025.1 uncultured Methanosarcinales archaeon | reverse complement strand
CAGATAGCTTACGTAGGAGCAGCTACAGGTACATTCAAAATCAGGCTGAAGAACAATATTGGCGAGCCAATTGATGTATCTGCAATAACCTTAAGCAGCGAAAGCACAACAGCTTATGCTTGCGGTACACCACCTACACTTCCAACAGGTTGGAAAACAGGCGAGGTTAAAGAGTTATCTTGGAGCGGATGCAACTCAGGAGCTGCTGGTATAGTTTCAGGTGAAAAGGGGAAAGTCTTGGTAACTGTAACCTATAATACTGTTTCTAGCGGCTCTGCTTATGGAAAGCAGGTAAAAGGAGAAGTATACTCAGCTGCAATATAACAAAACACAAATTTTATATATGTTGTTCTTTAATTTTTGATATTCTTCAATAATTTGCTTGATTGTTTTGGATTAAAAAGAGGCAAAGATGCATAAGTCACAAGCTGCATTAGAATTTCTCACAACTTATGCCTGGGCTTTTATAGTTATTTCTATAACAATAGGCGCATTGTATTCTTTTGGAATTTTTGATTTCGGCAAATTTCTGCCGCAGAAATGTGTTTTTTCATCGCAGCTTAAATGCCTGGATTTCAGCTTAAATCCTTCCCAGATAAAAATTAAATTATCAAATAATCTTGGAGAAGACATAACAGTTACTTCAATTCAAATAACAAATGATGCAAATCCTCCAGTATCATGCACATCTCCTACAACCCCTATTAATTGGATTCGTGCAACAGAAAAGGATTTGACCTTTACGTCATGCAGCGGCGGAGCTTATATTGCTGACACCAGAGTAGAATTAAAGGTAGCAATCAGCTATTACGCTGTTAACACGCCAAGCAGGCCTATTCATCTAATAAATGGTAAGATAAATGGTAAAGTCACATCCAGCTAGAGGCAGATGCTTGCATAAATATGCAAGCTCGCGTTCAGGTCAGTCTTCTTTGGAATATTTATTAATAGTAGCTTTAACCTTTGCTATAATAGTACCTACAACTTACTTGTTTTATAATTATTCCAAGGAATCAACACAAGAAATAATAGACGCCCAGATAGCACAGATTGGAAGAAGCATTATTGATGCTTCTGAAACAATTTTTTATTCTGGCCAGGGCTCCAAAACTGTGCTCGAGCTGAATATTCCGGATAATATTGAAAGTGCTTTGATAATTGACGGAAGGGAGCTTGTCTTTAATTTAACAACCAGCTTTGGCACTTCAGAAATTGTATTTTTTTCTTCTGTTAATTTGACTACAACAAGCTCAAACTGCAATGCAAATATATGCAGGCTGCCTGAACTTTCATCTTCAGGCCCCAAAAAAGTGAAAATAGAGGCAATAAGCAAAGATTCTGTCATGATTGAAACAATATAAAAATATGGCATTATTAGGTTGTTTGTTGTGTTTTTCGATTTGGATTATTGACAAAATAAAAATAATAAAATATTGAAAATATGATAATAGCAAAAATAAATCTCAAATCGCAGTCTGCTATGGAATTTATTATATTAGCCTCTTTTATGCTTTTGGTCATGTTTGGTTTTTTTGCAGTTACCAGCTCTAATGTGCTGGAAGCAAAAGAGGAAGGAAACAGAAAAATTGCCGAGGATATAGCAGATTTTGCTTATCGCGAAATAGAAACTGCGAAGTCTGTAAATGATGGCTATATAAGAGTTTTTGCTATGCCAAGAAGCGTTAATGGTGTGAGTTATAACATAAACATAACTGACAACAGAGAGCTGATAGTGGATTATTTAGGTTATGAATATGTCAAGTTTCTTCCGCCTAATGTTACTGGCAATATAAGCAAAGGGCTGAATAAAATTAAAAAAATAAATGATATTGTTTATATCAACAGTATTTCAGGAGAATGCAGCAACGGTGTTGATGATGATAATGATGGCTTAATAGATACAGAAGATCCTGATTGCTATTTAACCTGCAATTACCTAAACCCGGATAATTTTGTCCAAGATGCAAATGAAGCAGATATTTGCAGTTGCAGTAATGTAGCTAAATGCTGCGCTATAGGCTTTGGAACCCATTATTCCTTATTTGACACAAGATGTATTGCATCTCAATGCTGGTCAGCTTGTTTGCCTTCCCCGATTTTAACTATAAAAAATAATATACAAAATATTATTCGCTTTTACGAAAATGGAAGCGTTGTTTTAAGAGGCAGCTTATCCCAAAATACTGCTCCAGCTGCTACAAGCGACGATGAATTTATTTTTAAGGACAGGGATGGAAATGCAGTTGCAGTTGCAAATTTAGTCACTGGAAACATGATTATAAAAGGAAGCCTGCAGGAAAATCAGCAAGCACTAACGCCTTCTGCATCAAGCAATGATTTTATTGTAAAAGATTCTAATGCCCAAGTTGTTTCATATGTTGACGAATCAGGCAACTTTTTCTTGAAAGGGGCTTTAACACAAAATGGGAATCCATAGCTATACTCACAGACAAAAATATTTATACA
>CAYIKX010000177.1:0-2470 GCA_964364025.1 uncultured Methanosarcinales archaeon | reverse complement strand
TTGAGCCCATTTGAATTATATAAAATGTATACTTAATGACTTGACTTAACAGAATGTCAGGCAGCTCGCACCAAAAAACCAAATCTTTTTAAAGCCCTATTTATTCTATAAGCATGTAACAGGGTGGTTTTTTGGACAGGCATTTGAAATTAATATCTGGAACTGCGAATAGAAAGCTTGCTGAAGAAGTGGCTAAAATACTAAAGATTTCTTTAACCCCCGTCGAAATCAAGCGATTTCATGATGGTGAAATCTACTGCAGGGTTCTTGAAAGTGTAAGGGGCTGCGATGTTTATATCATACAGCCGACTTCGCCAGATGCAAGCCTTAATTTAATGGAGTTATTGATTATGGTTGATGCCCTAAAGAGATCTTCTCCGGATAAAATAACAGCAGTTATTCCCTATTTTGGCTATTCAAGACAGGATAAAAAGACCAAGCCAAGGGAGCCAATAACAGCCAAGCTTGTTGCAAACATGATTGAAGTTGCAGGAGTGGACAGAGTTATAATGTTTGATTTGCATGTTGCACAAATTCAGGGATTTTTTGACATTCCAAGCGACAATCTTGATTTAATACCCCAGTTTGCAGATTACATAGTAAATAAGAAGCTAAATGATATTGTCATTGTGAGTCCTGATGCAGGAGGGGCAGCGAGGGCCAGGACATTTGCTAAAGTGCTGGATGTCCCTATTGCAATAGTGGATAAAAGAAGGCCTGAGCCGAATATTGCCGAGGTTGAAAATGTCATTGGAGATATTAAAGGCAAAACAGCTGTTATTGTTGATGACCTTATAGATACAGCAGGTTCAATAGCAGAGGCAGCAAATATTCTGATAAAATTTGGAGCTAAAGAAGTTTATGCCATTGCAACCCATGGCGTTTTGTCTGATCCGGCAATAGAAAGAATTGGCAAATCCCCCCTAAAGGAGGTAGTTGTTACAAATACCATAGAGATTCCAAAAGAAAAAATGATAAGCAAGCTGAAGGTCATTTCAATAGGACCTTTATTGGCAGAGGATATAAAAAGAACTCATGAAGGCCTGCCAATGGGCGTTGTATATGAGGAAATGTACAGGAAACTTGAAAAAAAAATGAGGTAATATCATGGAAGAAAAGGAAAAAAAAGCCCAGGAAGTGTATATGGAATTCCAAGTGCTTGAGCAGCGCATAAAGCAGATGCAACAGCAATTAGAGGCTTTAACAAATCACCTGATAGAGCTAAATACAACAAGCAACAGCCTTGAAGAGTTCAGAAAAATTAAAGATGAAAAAGAGGTATTTGTGCCATTAAGCTCCGGAATATTTGCTAAAGCCAGCATTAAAGATACTTCAGAACTGCTTGTTAATGTAGGCGCCAGTGTTGTTGTCAAAAAAGACATTGCTTCGACTAAAACCATTATACACAATCAAATAGAGGAAATTAAGAAAATACAAAAACAGATGATAGACAACCTGGAAAAAATGACAAATCATGCCGCGCAGCTGGAAATGCAATTGCAGAACCTGATTCCACAAGGATAAAATTTCTTAATTAGATTTTTTATGTTTAAAATATTTTTATTTATAATGAATTAAGGCATATGCAAAGCAAATAAAATAAATGCTTGCATTAAAGCAAAAAATAACCAAAAAACAAAATTAAAATGTTCAAATTTTTAAAAGAAAAGCTGAAAACTGCAATATCAAAGATTTCTGAAAATGTAGAGAAAGAGGGTATGGCAGAAGGGAAAGCTATAAAGAAGCCTATAGAAGAACAAAAAGAGGAAAAAGGTTTTTTTTCTAGATTAAAAGAAAGATTTGTCGGGAAAGAGGCTATTGAAGAAAAAAAAATAGAAGTCAAAGAAGAAGCAGAAATAAAAGAAGAAATTAAAAAACCAGCAAAAAAAATTGAAGAAAAGCCAATCATAGAAAAAGAGCCTGAGAAAAAAGGATTTTTTGATGCTGTAAAAGAAAAAATAATAACCACAAAAATAAATGAAGAGCAATTTGATAAATTGTTTTGGGATTTAGAGCTTGCCTTGATGGAGAATAATGTTGCTGTTGAGGTTATTGAAAAGATAAAAAATGACTTAAAAGAAGAGCTTGTTGAAAAACCAATTAAAAGGACAAAAGTTGAGGAAATAATCCAAGAAACTTTAAAAAATTCTCTGGAAGATTTACTTTTAACAGGTAATATTAATCTGGTCCAAGAAATAAAAAATAAAAAAGAAAAGCCTTATGTTATCGCTTTCTTTGGCATAAATGGAAGTGGAAAGACAACAAGCATTGCAAAGCTTGCAAATATGCTGAAAGAGAAGGAACTTTCCTGTGTTTTGGCCGCTTCTGACACATTCAGAGCTGCTTCAATTGAGCAATTACAGCAGCATGCAGACAAGCTTGGGATAAAAATGATTAAGCATAGTTATGGCGCTGATCCTGCTGCTGTTGCATTTGATGCAATAAAACATGCAAAATCAAAAAATATTGA
>CAYIKX010000176.1:0-2470 GCA_964364025.1 uncultured Methanosarcinales archaeon | reverse complement strand
ATTAATTTTAACTTTTGTTTCATTATCATTTTACCTCCATTCATTTATCTAAATTCCATTTAAATTCTCTAGTTGCGCTGTCATTAAATACAAGCTTAATAGATTTTGCATTTTTGTTTAGTGATGAAAATTTTAAAACTCCGCTTCTGTGATGCCCGCCTGGCTCTGAGCCTTCCCATTTAATTGGTTTATACTCATTTCCTAAGTTATCATATAATATTGAAATTTTGGTTAAATCAAAATCCAAATCAACCGAGTGAGTATCCATAGCTATCTGGAATTCACTAGTGCTTAAAGGAGTAACTTTGAATTCAACATTATTTTGGTTATTGGTTAATGTTTGAAATGATATGTTTTTTGGCTGAATGTTTTCCGGGCTTTTTGAAATGAAGTAGTAAGATAGGGTTACGGCTATTATTGAGATAATCAATAATGAATAGAATAATAATTTTATTTTTTGCTTGGGATATTTTGTCTGCATCAAGCTTCCCATGTATACAATCCCAAGAATATTGGATAAAATCCCCATCAGCAAAAATGTTGACTGGTACTTAGTCAAAAACAAACCCAAGGCAGTTATCCCTAAAAACGGAGCTATATCGGCAATGTGATGGGCGCAGCATGCAACCATAGACGTTGCAGACATTCCAGTAGATGCAGCTGCCTGCCCTGTTGCTTTTTTATGCATCTGCTCTTTGACGTAAAAGAACATTCCAATCTGGATTCCGAACCCGACAACAAGAGGTATCATCCAGTACCATAATTTAATGAAATTGCCTATTGCAAATGAAACTCCGCCAAGCAAAGAAGCAACTATGAAGTAGAAAGCCAACAAAGAAAAGCCAGCAGCTAGTCCTTTCAACACAAACCTGTCATAACTTTCTTTCATTAAACCACCTAAAGCTTTTCTTCAAGCCAGTTATAGGTTAAGGCAAATATATAGCCAACTATTGCGCTGCTTATCGATACTATCAACAATCCAATAATCGACTTCGCCAGTGTTATATTTTTTGCAGCTATGCTTGATAGGTCTATGCCATGCACAAAATAGTTGCCAATAGTAATTATTGTTTCAAGCGGAAATACCGCGACAAAAATTAAGCAAACTATATACACTAAAGCTGTTGTGATGCCGACTGCCAAAGCCACAGCATTTTGGTTTAACTTTTCCATTTTTGACCTCCTCATTTATCCATAAAATCTGAAATTAAGTTATAATCGGAGTATTCTATGTTATTTAAGTAATCATTTATGCCGTCTGATTTTCCGCAATTGCATTTACTTCCGCAATTACATTCAATTGCCATCTTTCACCTCAAAAATTTTATAATTGTTTTATTTTAACAGCATCCTTTACTTTTTCCTTTTCCCATTTAACTCGCCTCCAAAATTCATTTTAATTGAATTATATATTGTTTATCACTTTCTTCAATTTTTCCTCAACCTGAACTGCAATTCCTCTCTTGCTCTAGCAACTGCCTCAGCATAACCCATCCCAACTTCTTTTTTGTATTGGTACATCTTTATCTCGCAGTCCATCCCCCATCAACAACAAGATTGTGCCCGGTGATAAAGCTTGATTCATCTAAAGCCAAAAATACAGCAGCATTTCCTATGTCTTCCGGCTGGCCGAATCTTCCTATCGGAGTATTTTCAAGAAGCGTCTTGTTAGTCGCAGGATCTTTTATCATGTCTTTTGTCATTTCTGTCACTATAACGCCAGGGTTTATCGCATTCACAGTTATTCCATATCTGGCGCAGTCCAATGCAACTTCCCTTGTGAATTCTGTGACGCCGCCTTTAGAAGCGCAGTACGCGCTTATTCCGGGAAACCCCACCAAGCCTGCAATTGAAGAAATGTTTATGATTCTGCCGCCCTTGCCCTGCTTTTTCATCTGCAGTACAGCATGCTTGATGCCGAAGAAAACTCCTTTTAAGTTGACATCCATCTGCTTGTCCCAGTCCTGTTCTGTAAGAGTCTCGGCTGTTCCCTGGACTAGAATTCCTGCGTTGTTAACCATTATGTCAAGCCTGCCGAATTTCTCAACAGCCCTGTCAACCAGGTTTTTCACGTCAACTTCCCTTATCACATTTGCCTTGACAAATATAGCATCGCTTCCAAGTTTTTTTATTTCCTCAACAGCTTTTTTGGATTCTTCACTTTCCTTATAGCTGTTGATGACAACTTTGCACCCTTCCTTTGCAAGCTCTATCGCAATTCCTTTTCCGATTCCCCTGTCAGAGCCTGTAACAACAGCAACTTTTCCTTCCAGCCTTTTCATTTCATTGCCTCCTAAATATCTTTAATGCCTTTATACCCTATCTTGATTTCTTAAATAATTCCCCCCATAGCTTGAATATCCACAAATAAACAAGAACTACAAGCCCGATTGCCAGAAGAAAGGCTAAAAAACTGAAAAAAGCGGAATAGCCATATCCATATCCCTGCCCCATCATGCCATATCCAAAA
>CAYIKX010000175.1:0-2548 GCA_964364025.1 uncultured Methanosarcinales archaeon | reverse complement strand
AAGACGAGGGGATTATAAGCGTTGAATACAAGTTTACAAAGCCGTTTCTTGTTGAAAGGAAGCTCACAAAAAAAGAGGTTGAGGCAAAAGCAAAGGAGTTTTCAAACAAGAAAGAAGTCTTTGTAAGAAAAGCAGAATTCAGCCTAAGCTTTCTTGAAAAACAGGCAGAGAACTTAAAAAACATTAAAGGCGAGTTTGACAGGTTAAAAAATGAGCTTGGGCTTGAGCTTGATACTGTAAGGGAAGACTTGGGGGAATTGGAGCATTACCAGCAGTTAAGGGAAGAGCTTCAGAGACAGGTTGAAGATCAAAAAAATGAGGCAAAAGCAAAGATGGAGGAATTGACAAAGCAGATTTCCAGGGAGCAAAAGAGATACCAGGAATTAATAGCCGATATAAAGAATGAAAGAGTGGAGCTTGCAAAGGAAAAGACAGAAGCCAAGTCAATAGAGGAAAGCGAGAAAATCTTAAACAAAAAATTAGCAGAGCTGAAGTATATGATAGGATTAATAGACAGTAAAATTTCAGACGAAGATTCGGCTATAAAAAACTCAGAATTGCACATTGGCAGCTTAAGCCGTCTTATAGAAGAAATAAAGGTTCATGTTGAAGAGGGGAAATCAGCTATAGGCCCTTTGGTAGAAAAAACCAGGGAGCAGGAAAGAAAAATGCTTGAACTTCAGAGTCAGATTGTTAAGAAAATAGCCGAAAAGCAGAAAAATGTTTCAAATATAAGGGAAATAACAAAAAAGGTTAACAATTTTTTTGAAAAGAAACTGGCTGTTGTGAATTTGATTGATAAAATAAATAAAGATAGGGATGAACTGGAAAAAAGCCTTATAGAATTGATAAAAAAAGCTAAATCTATTCAATTAAGCGCTAAAGGCACTGATGTGGGAAAAGAGATGACAGATTTAGAAAAAAAATTCAACGAAGTGGACAAAAAGAAAAGCATGTTTGGAGAAGAGCTTAAAAAGTTAACTTCATTTTCAAAGTTCAATAAAGGGTAATAGCTGGAATTTAACCCGCTAAACAAAAAGAGGTGTAGATTTTGCAGAAGCAATTTAGTTATAAGAAAAGCAATGAAAATAAAGGGTACTTGCGTTCTGGAATAAAAGATTTAAAAAAAGAACCAAAATTTGCTGACTATCCTGCATATAAAAAAGAAGATTTAAGCGAGGATGAAAAATTTAGTTTAAGCCCTGCCCCTCCTCAAAAAGAAGGTACAAAGTTTCTTGGAATGCTGAAGCATTTCAGCCTTAAAGGCAAAGAACAAAGTATTCCTCAAAATATCCAGATTCCTAAAAAAGAGGTAAAAGATGAGGTAAAAGGCGCTGAACTTGCACAAGTTCGTGCAATAAAATATAAAGATGCAGAAACAGGCGCAAAAGAAAGTTCAATAACTGAAGTAAAAGTTACTGGATTGCCTGCTTTCGGCCAAAAAGGAGATAAAAAAGATGTAAAGGCTGATTTGTTTCCTGCTCCAAAAAGGGATGAAATAAAAATTCTTGGCACTTACAATTTTATTTCTGATAATATACCAATCACAATCAGGGTGTATAAAAAAAAGGGCGAATTTGTGCCAATATACGAAGTCTCAATATCAAGCATAAGCAAGAACACCGAGATAATCCTTGAAAAAATAAGGGAGGAATTAACAAGCCAGGTGAGCCTGGGCATGGTTGACATTCTGGCAACAAAAGAAACTGGAATTATCGAGCAAAAATTTGTTGATGTAATAACAACCTTAATTAGCAAGCATTTTCCTGATGCTGACGAAACTACGGCAAATTTTCTTAGGTCATACCTCATACAAAGAAGCCTTGGGCTTGGAAGCATTGAAATACTGATGGATGACATAAACCTGGAGGAAATCGCAATTAACAGCGCAGAAGAGCCTGTATGGGTTTATCATATAAAATTTGGCTGGCTAAAGACAAGCGTGATGCTTACTAGCGAAGATCAAGTAAGGCATTATGCTACAATGATTGGAAGAAGAGTCGGAAGGCAATTAACCATACTTGAGCCATTAATGGATGCAAATCTCAAAGGAGGCGACAGGGTAAATGCAACCCTTGAGCCTATTTCTGTTAAAGGCAACACAATAACATTGAGGAAATTTGCCGCAAAGCCATGGACAATAACCGATTTTATAAAAGACAGCACAATTTCATCGGAAGCAGCCGCATTGATATGGCTTGGCGTGCAATACGAGTTGTCAACATTGATATCTGGAGGAACTGCAACTGGAAAAACATCGATGCTTAATGTCGTGGCAAACTTTTTCCCGCCTAACCAAAGAATTATAAGCATAGAAGACACAAGAGAAATTCAATTGCCGAAATTCCTGCATTGGGTTCCCCTGCTGACAAGGCTTCCAAACCCTGAGGGGAAAGGCGAGGTTTCAATGCTCGACTTGCTCGTAAACTCATTAAGAATGAGGCCTGACAGAATAATTGTTGGAGAAATCAGAAGAAAAAGAGAAGCTGAGGTGCTTTTTGAGGCAATTCATACTGGACATTCTGTTTATGCAACCGTGCACGCAAAT
>CAYIKX010000174.1:0-2561 GCA_964364025.1 uncultured Methanosarcinales archaeon | reverse complement strand
TTAAATTCTCAAATTTTGGATTAATTATGACAATTCTCTTTTCAGCTCTGGTTTATTTTGCTGCATTGTTTATTTTAAAAACCTTTGATAAGGAGGATTACGAGATAATAAATAAGATATTCAAGAATGAAAAAGTACAAACTGGTATATAATTTTTATCTCAAGGAAGACGAAGCAGATTTAATTCGGCTTATATTGCCTGGATATTACATAGACCGGAATATAGTCAAAAAGACTGTTAGTATAGAATATGCTGCAAGATTTCTGCAAAACGAGTTAAATTCCATCCTAAATTCGTTTGTTAATGGCGGGTTTTCTTATAAAGGATTTATATTATATCCATTTGTTAAAGATTTATCTAAAGATAACATCCTTAAAATAAAGAGATTAAAAGAGGTTGCAATCCTATTAAATAATAACGGCTATGATTTTTCTGATAGTCTTAATAGATTTAAGGGCGGCATAAATAGCGGAAATTTTGCCTCTATTCTGTCATCATTATACCGGGATTTTTCTTTGATAAAAAACAAGAATATCAAATCCGTAAAGAAGTTTAAGTGCAAAGAGCTGGATATAGGCAGCTATAAAAAAACAGATTCAGGCTATCTAATGCCATTAAAAGATTTAAAAAAATATGCTGACAGCAATTTGAGGCAATACCTGTTGGGATTTTATCTGCATGGAAGCCTTGCTACGAAAGATTATATAAAGGGATGGAGTGATATTGATACTTTAAGCATTATTTCCAAGGAAACTATAGACAATCCAAAAGCTTTGCTTGAATTAAGGAACAGATTGTATAATGCAAAGTATTTCTTTTACAAGATAGATCCTTTGCAGCATCATGGCAGCATTATCATAAGCGAATATGATTTAGGCAATTATTGCCAGGCTTATTTTCCAGTTCAAATATTCAATTATGCAAAATCATTTTGGGAAGACAAAGTAAGTGATTTTAGAATTAGAGATTATTCAAATGAGGCTCTTGAAAGATTATTCTGGTTTGTCAGTTATTTCAGGAGGTTAAGCGCTAAAAAAAAATCAAATCTTGGAAGCTATGGCACTAAAACATTGCTTCATAGCATAACATTATTTCCAGCAATGTATTTGCAGGCAAAGGGGATTTTGGTCTACAAAAAATTCTCGTTCGATATCGCAAAAAAGGATTTTAGCAAAGGCAGTTGGAAAATTGTTGATGATGTCAGCAGCATGCGCTCCAGATGGAAAAATTCTGGGGTTATGCCCTTAATCAGCTTATGCTCAAAAGTAAATCCTTTGCTGTATTATCAGTTAAACTCAAGAATCATGGATTTATTTAAAAATATAAAGAAGGCTAATAAGATTGATGCTGAAAATATTATAGAAAACATGCATAAGCTTTCAGAAGAAGCTTGGGGCAAAATCAAGGAAAATGCTAAAAGAGAGAAGCTATAAGTTTTTCAATGTTCCGAAAAAGCATGAAATATCAGACTATAAAGAAGCGATAAGCTACATTATCAAAAAATATTCAAAAATTAATGGATTGCTGTCAATGTACAACTGGGGCGATCCATCTGTCCCGGGGATTTCAGACATAGATATAGTTTTTGTGCTGGAAAATAATAAAAATAATGCGCTGCCTTTTTTAAGAAGAAGCTTTTATTTCTTGAATGCAGAAACCAGGTATTTGGTAAGGCATCCTTTTGTATTTATAGATGAAAATTCCTTTAGGAATATAAGACACATTTACCCTAATGCAAATTTTAAGTTACTGCATGGAAGAAACATTAGGATAAATAATCTTTCTGCTGAAGATTCCTATTATTCTTGCATCGCCCTCCTGAATGATATAATTATAAGGCACTATCCTCATGATTTTCTCGAGCAATTCATAAATAAGAAAATCAATGTAAGGGACACCTTATTAAGGCTGAATTCCTTGAAATACAGCATAAGAGTTTTAGAAAGGCTAACAAAAGAAAAATATGGGAATTTGAATCATAAGTTAGCGCTTATCGGGGAATTAAGAAAAAATTGGTTTAATGCAAAGGATTTTGATTTGCTGGTTTTGTTGAATAGGGATGCTGTTAAAATCACTATGGAGATTATAGACAAGTTTAAGGCATTTTTAACAGACAATAGTTTAATTAAAATTAATTCCGGTAGTTATTTAAGGTACAATGGCATAAAAAATAAGTCGCAATTTGTCAGGGATTGGGACAAAAAAACGGTATTAAGGGAAATGTCTAAGCTTGTCAAAGAAAACAGGAAATTTTATTCTATATTGCCGCTGGAATTGTCAGCGCAGCTGATTGAATATTCTAAATCCAATGGACTGATAAGCAGTTACATAAGGGAAAAAATAAGCAATAATATAAATTATCAATTAAAATACAAAAAGATAATAGGGCATAGAATTAACATTTTAAACAAGCAGGCAGAGCTGGCTTCGAAGCTCAAGCACTCTGATTTCGTTGCATTCTTTGACTTTGGATATTGCAATGAGTCAGGCATTAATAATTGGATTTTAAGGCATTTAAGGAGATTGATTCAATGATAGAGATTTTTTATTTTATTTTTGT
>CAYIKX010000173.1:0-2579 GCA_964364025.1 uncultured Methanosarcinales archaeon | reverse complement strand
AAATCAGAATTTTCTTAGGGGATAAAAAACCTTCAAAAGAAGAACTAAAAAAACACACTAAGGAGGTAGAAAATAAAGCAAAACCATTTCTAAAACTATCAAATTATGCTTATCTCTCAGAACATGACGCAGAAACCTTGCAGGATTTAAAAGAGAGTTATAATATATGGCTTAAGCATGTTCCCAAAAGTGTAAAAGAAAAGCTGAATGAGGATTTTGTAATACGATTTACTTACCATAGCAATGCAATTGAAGGCAATCGGCTTACCTTAAGGCAGACTGCCCTTATTTTGAAAGATAAAGTTATCCCGTCTGGGATAAGGGCTCAGGATTATAATGAAGCAATAAACGGAAAGGAATGCTTGGATTATATCAAAGACTACAAAGGGGAATTAAATACAAAATTTCTTGAAAAAATCAACGGAATTCTTACAAAAAACACAGGTGTGGTATATGGCGGAAGAATACGGTTTTTTGATGTACAGATACAAGGTTCAACGCATGTTCCTCCAAAACACACTGAAGTCAAGAAATACATGCTCAACTTCTTTAAATGGTACGGCGCAAATAAGAATACGCTGCATCCTTTTGAATTGGCTGCTTTGGTACATGCAAAATTAGCATGGATTCACCCATTTGAAGATGGCAATGGCAGAACTGCAAGGGCAGTTATGAACTTCATTCTAATGAAAAAAGGCTTTCCTATGTTTTTTATCCCATTTGAGAAAAGAGAAGAGTATTATCAATCGTTGGACATTGCTGATAAAGGCGATTACAATGAATACACTTCAAGAATGCTGCGGCTGATTATAGAACAAATCAGAAGTTATGGGCACAGCAAAAAAAAATAATCCTTAAATTGTGCACATACATTAAAGTAAGTACCTATTAACCTATAATTTAGGCTTGTAATCGCTGAAATGCCTTATGCAGAAGGAGATTAGCTTGTTTGCTAATGTTCTGTTCTTTTCCGCTTATTCATTAATTTTTCCTCTTGCTCAAGGCTTGAAAGCACTTTTTTCAGTTTAGGCTTCAATTTAGGAATTTCGGTTTTTATAGCAGCCCAGACAAGATTGTAGTCAATACCAAAATATGCATGAATTAATCTGTCCCTCATTCCAGCCATTGATTTCCATTGGATGTCCTTATGCTTATCTTTTATTTTCTTTGGCATATATATACTTTGCAGCTTCGCCAATTATTTCAAATTTCCTGATAACTGCGCTTGAAGTCTTTTCATCTTTTTGCAGCTCATCGAGATTCATCTTGCCTACAAATTTTTCAATAGAATCCATAGCATCAATAATGTCCTTTACGAATAATTTAGAGTCTCTCTTCATACCTTAAGCACTCCTTTAACGATGCTGTTTTTTAGTTCTGGCCTTATGCCTCTTTCTGAAACGACATCCACCTTTATTTTCAGCTTTTCCTCAAGATAATTCCCCAATCCTACAAAATCAAAAAGCGTTGCATTGGGGCTAAATCTAACAAGAACGTCCACATCGCTTGACTTTTTTTGCTCTCCCTTTGCATAGGAGCCGAATATGCCCAGTCCCTTGACTTTATACCTTTTCCTTAATTCAGCCTTGCTTGAAGCCAATATGCCTTGAATCTGTTTAAGCTTTTTCATCTTTAGGTTATATATATGGTAAAAGGCTTAGCTTCTTTTTTAATCTTTTGATTTTTGAATTTTCTTAAAGTCAATTTTTGCAATCTTCTTGTAGCGAGGCACTCCAAAAGGGCTGTTCCACCCATCGCTTCCAAGATAAATATTCAGTGTATTTCCACTTAATCCGACCTTCAACCAAGCGTGTTGGTCAAATTCATCTTCGTAGATTTTTGGCATTTTTTAATCACCTTTCCAGATGGAGTGTTTTAGATCTTTAAACAAAGAGTGAGAATCATTCCTTATTTCTCTTAGGTTTATTTTTTCTTCCCTGTCTTCTTCAATTGCCTGCACATTTGCTTCTAGAAATGTCTTTATCCTGTCTTTGGTGCCGTAGACTATGACTATTCTTTGGATGTCTGAATATTTCATTAGCAATCTTTTTTGTAGTTTGGTTTGTAATCGTTAAAGTGTTTAATGCAGAAATTAATAAGCTTAATTTTAATTCCCAACTCTTTCTTATCTGGAAATACTTTATTGCCTTTAAAGCTGTAATTTGGCAATTCCTCTCCTTCTTCATTATAGACTTCCCAATAATCTCTATTACATAACAATAAAGTCTGCCCATCAGAATTGGCATAATCTGCACTATAGTATTTTCCCTTGTATTTTACTGTAAAACTTTTATGTATGATTGTTTGTGTTAGTTTGATTTTAATCACTTTTGTTGGCGATTTCAACTATTTTCATTAAATTACTCCATCTTTCTTCATCAAATATAGTAAAACATTCCTGATTATGTTGCATTCCGTCCATTTTTTCATGTGCATTTTCTTCATTTTTAGCTTTAATTTTAAATATTTCAATGCAATCATCATAATTACTTAATATCAATGCTTTAAATTTCATTTTAGATACCATACTTTAAATTTCTTAACTTATTCTTAACTTAATTTAAATATATATTTAAGTT
>CAYIKX010000172.1:0-2678 GCA_964364025.1 uncultured Methanosarcinales archaeon | reverse complement strand
TAAAGCTCGATAAGATATTGGAAGCATTAGGAAAGGGCTGATTTTAGAAAAACTTACTGCAACTCCTTTCTTAAAATTTTAAAATCAAAAAATCCAAGGAAAAAAAATCTTAATAAAGAATTCTTTTACTTACTAGCATTAATCGCTTTTGCTGACATTAACTGCTTTTGGTCCTCTGTCACCTTCGCCTACATCGAATGTAACGGAATCATTCTCGCGCAAAGCCACGCCTTCATTTAATCCGCTCTTATGCACGAAATACTCTTTTCCGTCCTCTCCTGCTATAAACCCGAATCCCTTCATCTCATTAAAAAACTTTACTGTTCCTTTCATTTTTTCCTCCCCATTGTTTACTGATTTTGGGCTGGCAGTCATCGCAATAATTCTTTTTTGCATCAACCTTATGCACAACAAATCTTTTCCTGCACAGCCTGCAAAACTTGATAATTTTGTAATCTATCATTTAATCCCAAAATGCATCTAATAGAATGAAATTGTGCTTTTCTTTTTAAATGCTTCTTTTTTATATGTATGAAGCTCATTAAGAAAAAATATAATTTGGATTAAAGCTTCCAAAATCTATTTAAACTGCTATATTATATTTCAGTTCATGGAAAAAGCAACTTTTGCAGCAGGATGTTTCTGGGGAGTTGAGGCAGCATTCAGGCAAGTAAAAGGAGTTATCTCTACCAGAGTTGGCTATGCAGGGGGCACAATGAAAAGCCCAAGCTATGAGGATGTTTGCACTGACGAAACTGGCCATGCAGAAGCAGTTGAAGTGGCTTTTGACCCAAAAAAAGTCTCGTATGAAGACTTATTGAAAGTGTTCTGGGCAAATCATAACCCAACGCAATTAAACAAACAGGGTCCTGATGTTGGAACTCAATACAGGTCTGCAATATTCTGCCACAATGAAAAGCAAAAGCAGGCTGCATTAAAATCAATGAAAGGGGAGCAGAAGAAATACAAAAACAGGATTGTGACTGAAATAAAAAAGGCAAGCGAGTTCTATCAGGCAGAGGATTATCACCAGCGATATTTGGAGAAAAGGGGATTAAGCACCTGCCACATCTAGCACTGGACATCTGTGCCTAAACTATTTAAACCTGTAGACCATACATCTTAAAAGTCATATAATTTAAAACCATAATTATCGAAAATTGTTAAAATTTTCAGAGGTTCCGAAATTCAATAATTTCGAAACCTTTAAATATTAGCGCCACTTGGAAATATACTACATATAGTATATTGTTATTATCCTATATACTACATATTGTGTTTTCGTGATAGTAGTAAAACACCTATAAAATAATAAAAACAAATAAAGAGGTATTAAGATGCAACAGGAAATTTCTAAAATAAAGAAAAGGGATGGAAGCGTAGCAGAATTTGACCAAAGCAAGATAACAAATGCTATCTTCAAGGCTGCGCAGTCAGTTGGCGGAAAAGACAGAAAGCAGGCACAGATGTTAAGTGACAAGGTAGCTGCAGAATTAAGCAATCTTGGAGGCATTCCATCAGTAGAGCAAATCCAGGATACAGTGGAAAGGATATTAATAGAACAGGGGCATGCTGCAACTGCCAAATCTTATATTCTATACAGGCAGCAGAGAGCGGCTATAAGAAAGGAAAAGCAGTTGGTACTGGAAAAAGAAGAGATTGATGATGTTGATAAAAGGTTTGATGTTAATGCTTTAAGGGTTCTAAAGGCAAGATACTTGAGAAAGG
The DNA here is from genome assembly GCA_964364025.1 of uncultured Methanosarcinales archaeon. Classification (GTDB taxonomy): domain Archaea; phylum Nanobdellota; class Nanobdellia; order Woesearchaeales; family GW2011-AR4. The sequence goes on along the minus strand of CAYIKX010000172.1, from coordinate 950 downwards.
ATGCGACAGGCAAACTAATTGAAACTCCAAAACAATTATTTACAAGGGTTGCAGTCCATGCGGCTTTGCCTGATTTGTTCTATGATGCGAGAATTTTTGACATTAAGGCGCAGCAGCCTGCCAATGAAATAGAAAACTTCAGTCCTGTTGCACATGAAGACGCTTATTCTATAGGAAAATACAATCTCAACAGATACCATCTTGAAGCCCTTAAAAGGGTGTATGACAGGTTTAACAGAAACAAGCAGATGAAAGTAAGCTGGAGCAAATTTTTCGATATGGTAAAAAAAAGGGAATTCAATAATTATGAAAAAAACATGGACGAATTCTACAACTTAATGACTCATAAGCTTTTTATGCCAAATACGCCAGCAATTGCAAACTTTGGAAATCCTCTTGGAATGGGCAGTGCTTGCTTTGCATTAGACGTTCCAGACAGCATAGATGGCATAATGGAAACCCTGAAGAATACTGCAATTGTCTTTAAGGCAGGAGGCGGAATGGGCTACAATTTCTCCAAATTGAGGCCAGAGGGTGATTTTGTAAGCTCAACCGGAGGAGTGGCATCCGGGCCATTAAGCTTCATGAGGCTGTTTGATACAATGACAGAGGTGATTAAACAAGGAGGCATAAGAAGAGGAGCGAATATGGGCATTTTAAACTCAAACCATCCTGATATTGAAAAATTCATAACAGCAAAGGAAGGCAATAAATCATTAAGGAATTTTAACATATCTTTCCTGATAATGCCGGATTTCTGGGAATATTATGAAAAAAATGAGCCATACCCATTAGTAAATCCAAAAGATGGCCAAATTGTAAGGACAGTAAACCCAAGAGTGCTGTTTGACAAAATTGTTTATCAGGCTTGGGAATCTGCAGAGCCTGGCGTAATTTTCTTTGACAGGGTTAATGAATACAATCCTTTCTATGAGCATCTTGGACCTATT
>CAYIKX010000171.1:0-2679 GCA_964364025.1 uncultured Methanosarcinales archaeon | reverse complement strand
TTATGCTTGTTGGCGATGGGTCCGAAGCACGGATACGAGCTGATAAAGGAGCTGGGGCCGAAATTGGAAAGAAGCGTAAGCGCCAGCAATATCTACCCATTTCTAAACACGCTAAGAAAAAATAAATTGATAAAATTTGATAAGGTTGGGAAAAGGGACAAGAAAACTTATCATCTTACCTCTGAAGGAAGAAGTTTCACTAAAGAAATGTTCAATAAATTTGGCGATTTGATAGACATAGCAATCAAGCCAAGAATTACAGTTTGCCCTTGTGGTTGCAAGATATACGCAGGAGGCCATATTGAAAGAATAAAGGGCAAAATGATGAAGTTCTGCTGCAGCCACTGCGCCAGCAAGTACAAGCCAAAAGTTTAGTTACTCTTTGCAGCAATCAACTATCTTTTTGATTATCATTGAGAATTTCTCCATAATTCCGCTGTTTTGATTTGTTTTTTCATTTACTTCTGCGATTTTTTCAAGATTTTTACTCTCGACTATTTTCATGTTTATGGCAAAAAAGAGCGAATAAAGGTTAAATGCAGAATCAAAAAACAAATTGGCTTCTTTGGCATTATTCTTAGCCAGCTCTTTTGTACCAACTTCAATCAAGCGCATGCTTGAAGCCAATAAATGCTTGCTTATGCACCATTCTTCCCCTTGAGGATTTGTCACAATCTTTGCCAGTAGTTTTTTTCTAAGTTCCCTTATTGAATTAAGCATTTCCAGGTATTTCTGGTTGTTTGTCTTCATCGCAGTAAAATAAAGATGTTCTTCCAAGCTTATAAGATTCATTAAGGCAATGCTTAAATCTTCATCTCTAGACAAATCAACTTCGCCTTTCTTCAATTCTTCAATTTTTATAACCCATTTTTTAACTTCATCGTCCATATTAAACACCTAATGAAAAGTACATAATCAGGCCAGTCATTGCCAATGATAAAATTGTAAAAACAATCCCTTGAAATGGAAACAAAACTTTGCCTCTTGTTTTTTTGATATTGGCATGCAGCAAATAAGCCAATGCGCTGGCTATCGCGCCTATAACACTTCCAAAAAGTATTTTGTTTATCCAGTAAACTTTGTTAAAAAGAGAGCCTGCTGATCCCAGCAACAAAACCGGCAGATAAATCTGCTCATCGCTTATGTACAGCAAAGGCAATACAGTCAATAAAAATGACAACAAAACTATCACTGGTAGCTGAAATTTGAAATAATTTTTTATTTTTAGCCCGATCCACAATCCTGTTGAAACTCCAAATGCTCCAATAAAAAGCCCTATTATCGACAAATCCATCCCGTAATATTTGGCAGAAACTGCTGCAGCGCCTACTGCCGCAGTGCACAAAGGACAATGGGCATATACGGAATTTGTTAATAAAATGATGATTAAAACAAAAATAAACAAAAATTTATTTTTCATATCAGCAGCCACCTACCATGCTTGAACTTTGCTGTTGGTTTCCTTGCAATCTCGCCGGCAAAGTCCCGTGGTGCTCGTACATCATTTTCTCGTCTTCTGTCCAGCCAGTCGTGTCAATTCCAGAAACTGCATTGCCGGTTATCTGATTTTGCTGAAAATTTACATTTTTTAAAGAATTAATTTGGAATGTTTGGACAAGAGACATAAGAAGTATGCCTGCCATCAATACAACCATCAAATATTTTTGTATGCTGTTTTCCTTATGACCTTCATGGCTTTTCTTCATGCAGCACTCATGCTTATCTTGATTTTCAGTTTCCATTTTCAACACCTCGATACTTGTTGGAAGCCAGATTTATGTAGTTAAGCTCTATGCCTTTTGATTTCAGCACTTGCGCCTTGGCAGCCATCTGGCTTGGAAAAAACAATATTTTCCACTTGCTAAGCTCCTCCAAAATCCGCTCATCTGTGAACTCTGCTGGGTGATTTTTTATCAGGTATTTTGCAATGCCTCTCATTGCAAAACTATGCTGACAACTGCATGCAGCGCTTCCGTCTTTGAAAATTATTGACTCGACTCCGCAGCAATACTCGCAGCTTATCTGGCTTGCAATTGCAATATACCTTTCCTTGTCTGCGCCGCTTAGCTTTATCTGCTGATCCAGCACCCCAAGCTTATTTATTGTTGCATCTGCCTTTTTCTGATCAGAAGCAGAAACGTCGTCGTAGCTAGCCCCCAGCTCTGCTCCGTATATCGCTGGAATACCTTTTGGCAGAATATCAATTCCAGAAGGCGAAAAACTGGATTGTTGGGTAGCCATTCCTGCTATATTATCCTGCTGTGCTGCCATAACTCTCCCACTTTTCATCTCCTGCATCTGCAAGATATTGAAGCTATTAACAAGCAGCACAAATACCATCAGCACAACTGCAATAATGTCAAAAGTTTTCATAGCCATATTTTCACCCTTAATCTAAATTTCAATAGAAAAAATAGTTTTGAAACGCCTTTTTAAAGTAATGATGAAACTAGTTTCAAACAAAGAAAATATTATTTCAGCACTACAATATTAGTCATTCCCCTTCTTTTTCTCTCTATAATATCTGCTGTCTCCATTTTATCCAGTATTCTAGTTATCTTTACTTTACTAAAGTCAGTCTCTTTTATCAAATCGCTTTGATAAGCAGAGCCGTTTTTGCTTTTGAGGCTTTCATAAATTTTCTTCTCATCTTCATCTAATTTTGACAAGTCTATCTGC
>CAYIKX010000170.1:0-2680 GCA_964364025.1 uncultured Methanosarcinales archaeon | reverse complement strand
TAACTTATTGGCAGGAAGTTGAACTGATAATTACATTTAGTTTAATTAAAATTATAAGCAGTTATTTAAACTTGAAATACCTTTAGATATTGAGAGAATAAATATCCAAATGAAAAAATTTACATGTAGAGAAATAATGAATGGTGAAGGCGGTTGTGAAGAGATTTTTGAAGGTGAAACTGCAATGGAAATAGTAATGAAAAGTAGTAAACACTTTATGAACTCTATAGATGAAGCACATAAACCTATGAGAGACATGATGGCAAAGGGTCCTAATAAAGAAGAACAGAAGAAATGGTGGGATTGGTTCAATAAAGAGTGGGAGAAAAAATGAAAGAATTTATAGGAAAAGAAAAAGGTTGGAAGCCGATACCATTATCGTTGAAAATTCTTGCTGGAGTTTTTATATTCTGGTCTGTTATGACCCTATTTACAATAAAGATTGCATATGATATAGGTTATCCCCTACTTGGTATAATGTTTAATGGAGTAATCGGATTAATTATTGCATTTCTATTAGTTTTCTTAGCACCATTAATTTTTGTATATGCTTTATGGAACAGATTTGGCTGGGGACTAATATTTGCATTATCATATATTGGTTTTTTTATCATAAATAATATTATTGCTTTAATATTACTACAAAAACAGATAGGATTAATTCAAATTCTTTTTCCTTTAATTGCTAATATAATATTTTTTATAGTCATTTATAGAAAAAGAGGATATTTTAAAAAAAGATAATTGTAAACCCGTTAACATAATTTGTAACACTTTATGTAACACAATTTATTACATTTTTTATCATAAAAAGTGTGATACGAATCGTGGGGGCGTGTTACGAAGGAATATACTTGCAAAACACAAAATTTATAAACTATAGTTCTCCTATAGAGATATGGCAACAACAATTCAACTCAATGAGAATGTAAAAAATGCTTTAGATAGATTAAAATCAAATAAAGAAACTTATGAAGAAGTGATTATAACTTTGATGAAAACTGCTGAAAAATGCAAAAGAGAGCAAGAACATTTGCTTATCGAGGGTTGCAAAGCTATGGCTGAAGAAAGTTTAAAGATTACCAAAGAATTTGAAGCCATTGAGAATTTAGATGATTGGAAGTGGTAAATGATAATCAAAAGGGGTGAAATTTTTCTAGCTAATTTGGAGCCAACAAAAGGAAGTGAACAGGGAGGAATAAGGCCTGTTTTAATAATTCAAAATGATATATCTAACAAACATTCTCCGGTTACAATTATAGCGGCTATTTCCTCTAAGGTGTTTGATAAAGAATATTCAACAAATATCTTTATTTCAAAAGAAGATTCTGGATTAGACAAAGATTCGACAATTATGTTAAATCAAATTAGGACAATTGATAATTCAAGACTTATTAAAAAAATTGGCTTAATTGACAATTTCACTATAAACAATGTTGAAAGAGCTATTAAGATTAGCCTAGCGCTTGATTAATTTATTGCTCGTGAGGAAAAAGTTGAGGAGTTAATCTTTAGGATGTCAAGAATTTACTAATTCTTGAGCACACTCAAGAACTGAAAGTTCTTGATGTTAAGTAATCGTGGGGGCGCCTTTTCATCACCGACGATAAAGTATTTTTGGAAAAAGGAGGCACATTCCCTTGAGGTATTAAAATTAGAGTTCAATGCCACTAGAAAAAAATTTAGAATTACTATGCAACAAGTGTAGAAGATTTCTTTCTTCTAAGTATTAAAAATAAAACAAGTATTATCACTAAAAATATAAATACTAATGGAATAATAACTATCATTCTAAAACCTAAGATACTTAACCAGATGTTTTTAAAAAATCCAATTGGTGGGAAGGAATTACTAGAAAAATGTTCTTCAACATAATAACTACCCCTTTTAATTAATCTTGTGCTTTCACAATAATTCCCTGTTGAAATTTCTTTTATTATTTGTTTATTATCTACAGTTGTTAAAGTTAATTTGTATCTAGAATTTGATTTAAAGCTATTAGACATTCCAGTAAATTTTGTGTAGCCACCATTTTCATCAACCAAGTTTCCAGACATATCTTCAGCTAGAAATTTTACAGGAACATCAAAATCAACCATAACTTGATTAGACATATCTTCTTTTAAAATTCCTAAGTCAATAGTAGTTTCTTTTGTAGTCATTATTACTTTATGGTCAGGGTCATAAGCATCACTTATTTCAAAACTATCTCCTTTTCTCATAATATTGTAAGAATGATAAAAACAACTTCCAGCAACATATACATTCATAGAATTATCTAACATCATGCCCCCAACTAACTTTTGAGAATCAAAACTATTAGTAATTTCAAAAAATCCATTATCATTATTTATTGTCCCTTGAGCTTTTACACCATCAACAATAGAACCAGCATCATACATTAAATCAATTTTTCCATCAGGGTTTCTTGGTTCTCCTCTAATGTTAATGGTATATTTTTCAGCAGAAACTAAGTTCAAAATTGAAATTAATCCTAAACTCACAAGTAAAATCAAAATAACTAAAAAAATAAATTTCTTCATATTATATACTATAGTATATGAGTGCAAATACCAAAACCCTTCTTACCGTTAAGACTGAAAAAAGTCTTAAAAAATCGGCTCAAAATACAGCGGCCGAACTGGGTTTTTCCCTGGGCACGCTAATCAACGCCATGCTT
>CAYIKX010000169.1:0-2693 GCA_964364025.1 uncultured Methanosarcinales archaeon | reverse complement strand
TATCTAATTACATTTAAAAAGTTAATTACGACATATTTAAATAGTGTTTAAAGAATACTTTTTATTACATTATCAGTAATATTTATATAGAACACATGTAAATTTGCCAAAAAATGGAAGCTGAGATTTTAAGCGAAATTAGGGATTCTGAGAAAAAGGCAGATGAGATCATAGAAAGGGCTAAAAGAGAGAAAGAGGCAATATTGCACCAGGCAAGGGCTAATTCTTCAAAGCTATTGGCCTTGAAAGAGGAAGAAATAAAGAAATTACAGGAAAAAAAGCTGATGGAATTCAGGGAGAAATCCAAATTGATCAGGGAAGAAAAGCTTGCAGAAGGCAAATCCATGGCAAAGCAGCTAAAGGCAAAGTCGGAAAAAAATATTCCTAAGGCAGTTGAATTTGTTATGGCTAGATTTGAAGAGATGATATAAAATGCTAAGGCCTTTTGAGATGAGCAGCGTTATAATAACAGGCCCGAAAAATTTGCAGGAAGCTGTTATTAAAGAGCTCCATAACTTAAAAGTACTGCACATTGTAGAGCATTCAAAAGATGAGCTGGCGGACATAGGAAAGCCATTGGAAAATGCAAACAGGCTTTCTGAAATTTTGGTAAAAATCAGGGCATTAATCGCGGCATTAAAAATAAAGAAGGAAGATATAAAATTTGAGCTTAAAAAGGGCTTACTGGAAATCGAGGCAACTACAAAAAAAATTAATGAGGAAGTAAATGCCACTCTTTGGGAATTGAAAAAAGCTGAAGAGATGATATCAAAGAATGAAGCGATAAAACAAGAGCTGGAAATTTTAAAAGAAGTAAATGTACCGCTTGAAGCTTTTACTTCTTATAAATCACTAGCGTATTTTACAGGTTATGTAAAAGATAAAGAAGCACTTAAAGAAGATTTATCAAAACTAACAGAAAAATTTATGCTCTTTTACAGCATTGTCAGAAAAAAATTTTTTATAGCCTTATTTATTGACGTAAAAAGTAAAGACGATGCAAGCAGCATATTGCAAAAAAATAGTTTTTCTTCGCTAAATTTTTTAAATATAGGCAATCTTAAGGGAAATGCTTTAAGCAATTTTAAAAAAATAGATGAAGAAATCGTAAGGCTTCAAGCCAAACAGGAAGAAATAAAAAAAAGGCTTGAAAATTTAGCGCAAGAGTATAAGGCATTTCTGATAATTGCCGATGAATTTTTAAGCGAGCAGCTTGAAAAGGCGGAAACTCCTTTAAAGTTTGCCTCCACGCCAAGCAGTTTTCTTGCAAAAGGCTGGGTTCCATCAGAAGAATTGAGCAAAACAATAGACAGGTTGAATAAAGCAGCTAAAAATAAAATATTCGTGCATTTTGAGCCGGCAAAAAAAAGTGATAAAGTGCCTGTTAAATTAAAGAATCCAAAGCCTATGAAGCCATTTGAGTTTTTTCTTGACCTGTACAGCATGCCTTCTTACAAAGAGCTGGATCCTACTTTTTTTGTTTTCCTGACATTTCCAATTTTCTTTGGCATAATGCTTGGCGATGTTGGGTACGGTCTTGCAAGCTTATTGATTTTCTGGATTTTAAAGAAAATGATGCCTAAATCCAAGAATTTTTTTAACATATTAATGCTTGCATCTTTTGTTTCGATTTTGTTTGGGATTTTATTCGGGGAATTTTTTGGATTTGAAGAAATTTTGGGATTCCATTTATGGCATATAATAAGCAGGTCTAAAGAAATGACAAGCCTCATGGCAATCGTAATTACAATAGGAGTCGTTCATGTCAACATAGGTCTAATAGCAGGTTTCATTAATGTATACAAAGACCACGGATTAATGGCTGCAATATACGAAAAGGCAAGCTGGATTGTCTTGGAAATAGGGGTTGCTATGCTTGCATTGTCTTATTTTCACAAGATACCAATTTCTCCACTTGTAGGCGCAGTATTCCTTGCTGCATCCATACTTATGCTTTTCAAGGGAGAAGGAGTGAAGGGATTAATGGAGATACCAAGCATTTTCACTAATATTTTGTCGTATGCGCGATTGATGGCAATAGGGGTTTCTTCAGTTAAACTTGCAGAAGTAATCAACCATTCTGCACAAGACATGTTTCATTCAGGAGGTTTTTTAATTTTGGCAGGCATCTTAATCCTAGTGATAGGGCACATTATAAATCTTGCTCTTGGCTTGCTTGGAAGCTTTTTGCATTCATTGCGACTTCACTATGTTGAATTTTTTTCAAAATTTTTTCATGGAGGAGCTAAAAAATACCAGCCGTTTGGGATGAGAGAAGAATAAAAATAACGAACATTCAAATAAAAATCTAATAAATGGAGGTAAAAATGGCAGCAGATATATCAACTGGTTTGATAGCAATGGCATCAGGGCTTGCGATTGGCTTAAGTGCAATTGCAGCAGCTATTGCTGAAAAAGAGATTGGAGTGGCAGCAGTAGGCGCTATGGCTGAAAAGGAAGAATTGTTTGGAAAAGGCCTAGTGCTTACAGTTATCCCAGAGACAATAGTCATCTTTGGGCTGGTGATTGCTATATTAATATTGAATTTGGCAAAATAAGCTATTGCAAAAATGGGTTTAGAAGCAGTGAAGGAAGATGTAATTAGAGTTGCCAAAGAGCAGGAAACTGCTCTGACAGCAGATGCTAGAAAGGAAGCTAGCAGGATAATGAGAGAGGCTGAAAGAAAAATTGAG
>CAYIKX010000168.1:0-2704 GCA_964364025.1 uncultured Methanosarcinales archaeon | reverse complement strand
GCAGATTAAAAAATCTCCAATTGTTGCCTCCCCATTAAGGCTTTTTGACTGCAGCATCTCTTGCAACGGTGCATCTGCATTAGTGCTCTCAAAGGAAAAAGGAGACATAGAAATTGCTGGTTCTGGAGAAGTAAACGACTGCTTAAGTCCTTTTGAAAGGGAAGACATGACATCTTTTGAAGCTACAAAGATTGCTGCTGAAACTGCTTATAATGAAGCAGAAATAACGCCTTTAGAAGTTGATATTGCCGAAGTGCATGATGCATTTACGCCGCTGGAGCTGATTTCTTATGAAGACTTGGGCTTTTGCAATAAGGGAGAAGCCAAGGAGATGATAAGAAAAGGCATAACAAATATTGACGGCAAGCTTCCTGTAAACACAAGCGGCGGCTTAAAGGCAAAAGGCCATCCTATCAGCCCGACTGGAATTGCACAAGTTTATGAAGTTGTGAATCAGATGAGGGGCCAGTGCGGACAAAGGCAGATTAAAAAACCAAAGTATGGTCTTGTTCATAATTTGGCAGCGGTGGGAAGCATGCCACCAGTTCATATATTAAGAAATCTGAACTAATGTCATGACTATGTTGTTGAAAGACATAAAAGTTTTGGACTTGTCAAATCTCCTGCCTGGCCCAATGTGCTCTTTATTTCTGGCTGACTTGGGAGCTGATGTCATTAAGGTGGAAAGCTTAAACGGCGATCCGATGCGCCAATTTGAGGCATCTAATCATCAAAGCCCTTATTTCTCTGCATTAAACAGGAATAAAAAAAGCATGACGCTAAATCTTAAGTCTGATGAAGGTAAAAAAATATTCATGGAGCTTGCAAGAGATACTGATATAATTATTGAAGGTTTCAGGCCTGGAAAAGTTGACTCTTTGGGAATTGGCTACAAAGATGTTAAAAAAATAAACCCTAAAATAATATACTGCTCAATTTCAGGCTATGGCCAAAAAGGGGAATTTAGGAATAAAGCTGGTCATGACTTAAATTATTCGTCCTTGAGCGGGCTGCTTGATATAATGTCTCCTAAGCCATTTGTGCCAGGCGTGCAAGTTGCTGATGTTGGATGCGCACTTATAGCTTCTGTATCCATACTTGCATCATTATTCTATCGTGAAAGGACAGGCAAAGGCAATTATATAGATGTATCGGTGTTTAATAGTGCACTCTCCCTTATTAATATTCATATTTCGCAACGCTCCATATCCAAAGATTCAAATACAATTCTTTCAGGCAGCAAGCCATGCTACAATGTTTATGCAACAAAAGAAAAAAAGTATGTAAGCCTTGGAGCTATAGAAAAAAAGTTTTGGCAATCTTTTTGTAATGCCATAAAAAGAAAAGATCTTCTATCAAAGCAGTTTGATGCCTCTGTAATAAAAGAATTAAAAAGAATTTTCAAGCATAAAACAAGTAAGGAATGGCTGGATTTGAACAAAAAATATGATTTCTGCTGTGAGCCTGTAAAAACAATAGAAGAAGTAATTAAAGACCCTTATCTTAATAAAAATGGCGCAATAATCAGCTTGGATGGAATGAAACAAACCGGTTATCCTGCAATATTTTCTTCTTTTGCAATATTTAAATACAAAAAGGCTCCCGAACTTGGTGAGCATACTAAGGAAGTGCTTCTAAAATTAAGCTCAAAGAAAAAATAGACTAAATGATTATAATAAGCTTTAAAAAATAATACATATAACTAATTCAAGGTGAAAAATTGATTCTTAACGGCAAAGTCGCTTTAGTGACGGGGGCTTCCAGAGGCATAGGTAAAGCTATAGCTATTGAGTTTGCTAGACAAGGTGCTGATGTTATTGTGAACTATATTAAAGATGAGCAGGAAGCATCCAAAGCTGTTGATGAAATAAAAAATATTGGCAGAAAGAGCATCGCGCTCAAAGCAGATGTAAGCGACTTTAATGAAGTCTCTAAGATGTTTGAAAAAATAAAAGGAGAGTTTGGCAGATTGGACATTCTTGTCAATAATGCGGGCATAACAAAAGATAGAAGCCTGAAAAAAATGACACAGGAAGAATGGAACACGGTTATTGAAACAAACTTAAGCAGCGCTTACAATGTCACTAAGAATGCGCTGCTGCTGATGCAGAAAAACTCAAGAATAATCATGATATCTTCCATAGTCGGCTTGTACGGCAATTTCGGCCAGACTAATTATGCCGCTTCAAAAGCCGGAATAATGGGGTTTACAAAGTCTCTTGCAAAAGAGCTTGGCAGGCAGGGAATAACTGTAAATGCGATTGCGCCGGGGTTTATTGAGAGCGAGATGACCAAGAAAATAGGTTTCCTGAAAAAGAAAATCTTAACTTATATGATTCCTCTCAAAAGGAGCGGAATGCCGGAAGATGTTGCCAATGTGGCTGCTTTCCTTGCATCTGAAAAGTCAGGCTATATAACAGGACAGGTTATTAGCGTAAGCGGGGGATTGGTGATATAAAAATGCAGAACAAAAAGCCATGGAAGCCAGATAGGCCGATATCGAGAGGAGCGACAGCCTATCATGACGCTGTAGTCGATGCTGAATATTATATCCATGCTTTAGACGAATTGATTGAAATTGCTGCTTTAAAAATTAAGAGTACCAATATTGTAGTCGATTTTGGAGCTGGTACAGGCGTGTCAGCACTGCGCTTGTTGAAGCACCTTAGAGTAAATATCGAGCTATGGCTTGTTGACAATTCAG
>CAYIKX010000167.1:0-2715 GCA_964364025.1 uncultured Methanosarcinales archaeon | reverse complement strand
GAAATGTCAGGAGCGTCAAATTTATATGACAAAATATACTTGCTGCCTTATTTCAGATTAGCAGGAGTGCTTATTATTTTTGTGTCGTTGATTGTTGTGATTATTGGCAATGTGTTTGCTTGTGCTTGAGCTGAAGGGAGTAAGGTGAAGAAATTGGCTATGTCATTTACAAAATTTTGATTGTTGTTTAAAACCGAAATATTTTTATAATTGTTGTATTTGTTGATTATGTCGTAGTGGAGGACATCTGGTTGAGAGCCAGTCGCATTACCTGTTTCGGCAAAAGCGGGAATTTCATCTAGGGAATTGAGGGTTAAATGCCCTCTGAACCCTTTTTCTTCATTTGAGAATTCTAAGTTATCTGTTGATTTATGCGCTGGGTCAGGGATTCTCAACTCACGTTGAAATTTGAACCCTGATGAGCGCGAGCTCACTTGATTATCAGGCAAGCGCGGCTGCCTAATTTCGCCAACCCAGCCTCGCAAATCATCGAAACTTTTATATACTAGTTTATATATATTCCCATTTGAGCGCGAGAAATCCATTATGGGTTCGTCTGCCTGATTTCGTGAACCCGTTTTTTCTTTTTCGTTTATTCCTAATTTTGTTATTAAATCTTTATCAATTTCAACATCTTCAACTCCTGACAATGTAACTTCAGAAGCTTCACTTGAACTTTCTTGTGAAACTTCAATAAATTCAACTTCGCTGATTTCAAAGCCAGCAGGCACATATTCATTTATCAAACCGTTATAATTTTGATTTGCTATAATTGAAATGTTCATTGTATATGGAACTGGCGGATAAATTCTAGTTGCAGAGCTTCTTGCAACATCAAAGTCAACAGAGCTTTGTACTGAGAAATTATCCTGTATGCTTCTAACCCCATTTGCTGTTACAGCAGTCAAATTCATTAAATAATTTCCAACTCCGTTAACAGAATAAGTTGTGTAATAGTCAGGCAGTTCTGTAACTCCTAAAACTTGACATTCCGGACTTATTTTTATATCGCCATTAAAAGTTGTAAGTGTTGTTTTTTGATTTAATGGATTAATAATCTCTAATGTAACATCTGCATTGCAAACCACTTTACCCAAATCATCCAAAACACCAATTCCGATAAAGCTGTCTTCATTCGGCAGATAAATTGACTTGTTTACATTTATAGCCAAAACTCCCCATGTAAAGTCCTGTTGTTGGGAATAAGTTACGCCATCTTTAATCAAATCTATCTTTAATGTGTACTTTCCAGCTCTGAATGCTCTCTGTTTAGGTATTTTAATGTCAAATTTGCCTTCCCTTAATTCTTCTATCTCAGCATTAATGTCTTTTAAATTACCGCTGGAATCAAGCACATATGCCTCAATATTTTCATTTTCTGTCTGCCATTTTTTCTTTTGTATTTCTTTTTTGACAATTTTTTGCTTTAATAAATCCAATTCCTCTTTTGTTTTTTCAGTTTCCTCTTCATAAACTTCGTATTCCTCTTTCCATTTATTCTCTTCGATTAATTCCTGTTTTGTCAGGTACTCGAAGTCCAGCTCAACATCCTCATCCAGCTTAAAGTCCTTTTTCTTCAGAATTAAATTGGGAGTAATATTTGCTGTAATATTTACAGCGCTTATAGAGAATACATTTGAAACAGCTAATTTACCGCTTTGGTTAGCTGTTACAAATGTGAAAACCGTTCCAATGAATCCTTTATCCGGAACAATAGCTGCTATGCTGTTATCAAACAAAATAGTAATTCCATCTGCTTCAAAATAAGTGAAAGCTGCGCTTTCGTCTATATTCACGAAATAAACGCTTAAATTGACAGTTGCGTTATTATTGAATAAAATTGTTATATTTGGAATATCCTTAATTAATGCCAAGCCTGTTATGTTTGTTATATTGACTTGAGTTATATTAACTATGCCCTCTATAAATCCAGGATCATCTGGTGTTAATGTTAAATTATAAGCTTCTCCGATTGTCAAGTCCTTTATCTTTTCCCATGCGCCAAAGCATAGCTCCCTTTCATAATCCCACTGCCTGCATTTGTATAATGTATTTCCACTTGCTGTAGCTGTTAAAGTTGCTTTCCCAAACTCCAATTGCCCTAAATTCACTGCATATCTTTTCCTGACATCAACATTTTCTATTGAGATTTCCCTGCCGACACTGTCGATGCCGATATCGGCTGTTACAGGCTTTGTTATGTTTGCATTTTCAATTAGCAGTTTATCAACAACATTTTCTTTGGGTATAACTTCAATGTTATAATAATCCGGCTCAACAAATCCCTCTACAATTGAAACAAGAGTGTTGCCTTTGTATAGCTGATAGCTTCCGGAAGCTAGGCCTTCATTATCTTCAATCGCTAAATTGAACAGCACATTTTTCAGCTCTTCAGCAATCGAGTATGTAAGCGCGTCAAGATTCAAAACTGCATTGTCTATTTCAAATATCAGCTTGTAACCTGTTTCGTTAAAGCCGCTTAATATGCAGGTCTCAACACAGACATTTCTGAAGTCTATTTCTGCAAAGTAATAATCAGCAGTTAAGTTTTTCCACTGCGAGTAATAAATCTCAGAATAGGGCTTGTCGTCTCTTTTGCCGTAATCCACATAAATAATCTGGCTGCTTACAATATTATCCAGTGCAGCTCCATACTGCCCGTATAATGCATAGAAGTCCTCTCTCCAGCTGTCTCTTGTCGGGCCTAAACCTATA
>CAYIKX010000166.1:0-2728 GCA_964364025.1 uncultured Methanosarcinales archaeon | reverse complement strand
TGAAAAATTTATTGAGATATTAATAACGTACCCATCCATCACAGTAGGACTAGAACTGCCAATAAATTCTCTAGTCATATTACTTAAATTACTAAGTGTTTGGTTCTCTAACTGGCCAATTGAGGTGCCTGCTACCCATGCAGGTTTATCACTTGTTGAAGCATTGAGTATATACCAAACAGTTTGGGTGTTATTATCAGAAACATTGACTCTGAATGTTATAGGAAAACCTGAAAAGTTACCACTAGCAGTAGCACTATCTGCAGTCCAGAGCGCACCAATTCTCAAAGAAGCATTTGGTGATACAGCAGTTAATCTTGGCCGTGTTGCATCTATTGTTAAAGTTCTATTAGCTGTGAAGTTATTACCCCCTGTTGCGGTATCATTTGTACATTGCACTGCCCACTGGATCTGATTATCTAGAGCGAATGTAAAATTTAAACCACTTAATGTACTTGAAGAATTGAATATCCTTCCAGCTGTAGGATTAACATTTCCAGATATATTATTTACAACATTTTGTGCCCATGTGCCTGTTGTGTTTGTCCAAATGCTGCAGTTTCCAGGCGTATCATTAGCGTTCCAAACAGCTGTGAAAGTGAAGTTTATTGTTCTTGAGTTATTAATTACATTATTTAGAGGAGCACTTTGTGTTATGACTATATCAGCGTAAGCATAAAAAGACATCAATATAAAAACCAAAACTAAAGAAAATAACAGTAATGCATTTACCTTGCCATCTTTAGAATTAATCAAACCATCAAAACCCTCTTTTTCCATTATCACTCCTCTTTATATGGCAACTTGTATTAAAGATTATTGGTTTGGCAACATATATTTAAATGTTTTGATTTGTTATATATAGCTAATTCACAATTAATTCGACTAAATCAAAAATTTAAAATACCAAACCCCCTTTAAAAAATTAAAAAATAGGATAATATTTAAACTTTTCGCTATTTGGGGATTTTTGTATAATTTTTATATCTTACAAAGTATATTTTTAAAAGAATATTTTTATATTGTTGGAGATTTAATGTCTATATTTTAACATGCTAATTAAAAATATAACAAAAAATAGGATTATAGGACATAATTACAAAATCTGCGACGATAATATCTCAAAATTTATCGGATTAATGTTCTCAAAACAAGCAAAAATCGAAGATTTTTGGTACCCAGAAAATTCAAAAAATTTTCCAGAGCAACAAAAGAATGCATTGATTTTCAAGTTTAACAAGGAAAAAATAATTTCATTGCACATGATTTTTGTTTTTTACCCGATAGATGTCTTATTTTTAGATAATAATAAAATTGTTGTGGATATAAAAGAAAATTTCAAGCCATTTACATTTTACAAATCAAAAAAAAGAGCAATGTATGCTGTTGAACTGCCTGATGGAATTGTAAAGAAAACTAGTACAGAAATAGGCGACAAAATTAATTTTGAGTGAGCATTGGTTTTTTTGTATATTTAAACAATAATTCCAAAAAGCATGCCAATAAGTAAATTAAAATAATATCTATCGTCAATGCCAAAGGGTTGAATAAAAAATTTCCATATTTGCTGAAATAATTTCCAAGAAACAATGTTCTGATGTGCCCTGATGCGCTGTCTGTGTTGCCTATGATTAAGTAAGTCAAGGGAAATCCATAGGACTCATAAAAAAATGCAAAGCCGAAGCCAGCTGCAGACACTCTTTCTTTTGCAAAATAAAGAAAAAAAATCCCTATGAATAAAAATATTGAAATCTTCAACAAATTGGGTTTTAAAAATTCCTTAACATTCATAAATATTCAGTATTTAAGATGTATTTAAAATTATTGGAAAAAAATTAATTAAAATAAAAACAACAATATTTAAATAACGATAAAAAATTCTCTGCTTGAATGGGGACGTCGTATAATGGATGATAAATCCGTACAACCTGGTTATTATCTTCGGCTCCAGTCGAATGCAACTTCAAGAGTTGCTCGCGTGTGATATGGAGCGATGAGTCGCAAGACGATGAATTACTAAAGGTGATACCGGTGGATCTTAGTAAGGAATTACTAGGAGCCGAAATTAGGGTTCGAAAATTCTCGAAAATCCCTACGTCCCCATTTATTCTCTCTTTCTCGCCCTTGCTTCTCTCGCTTTCTTTAAGGCTCTCAATCTCGCCTTTCTGATTTTGTGATTCTTGTAAGAAGCTCTTGCTTTATTCGCTATTTTTCGCCTGAAAATCAATAAAATAATTAAAATAAACAGCGCAATGTAAATATAAAATTGATAAAAAGCAAAATAGAATTTTAAGCTTTTCAATTTGCTTTTCTTTAAGACAATATTAACGCTTTTGGAATAAACAGCATCTTCAAATCCTGCACTTATTTTTATTGTGTAAATTCCTTCTGGAATATCTGCGCTTGGATTTATGTTGATGTTTATATTGCCAATCTGTCCTGGATTTACAGTTAGATTTTTTGGCTCTATCAAAATCCAGTCCGGAGCATCCAAGCTGATGCCATAAGATGCCTGCTTTATCCCGCTGTTCCTTATTTTTATCGGCGCATACTCGTCTGAGTAATAATTTTTAATTTTTTCATCGGAAACAACTTCTGCTTTATAGCAGTCGTATTTAGGCACAGCTTCTATGGATAGTTTTTTCTCTGGTTTTATTGAGGGAAAATTCTTTATTGCCGCGCTTACAAGCACATCAAAACTGCCCTTTGCATTTGCAGGCACATCAGC
>CAYIKX010000165.1:0-2757 GCA_964364025.1 uncultured Methanosarcinales archaeon | reverse complement strand
ATTTTCTTGTCTTTTACAACCTCCTGCGCAACAAAAACAGCAATTTTGTTTCTGTTCTCTTCAGTGTCTGGAATTGTTTCTTTCATGTAAATTTCATAGCCATATCCGCTAATCCTGCTTCTTAGTGCAGGATGCATATGCTTTATCGTCTCATAATTTCCAGCTGCAACAAGAATAAAATCGCATGGTACAGGCTCAGTCCTTACCATTGCGCCTGCGCTTCTCTCGCTTTGTCCTGTAATCGCAAATTTTCTTTCCTGCAATGCTGACAACATTTCCTGCTGTGTCGCAGGCTGCAAAGTTGCAATCTCGTCAATAAACAAGACTCCCATATGGCTTTTGTGAATCATTCCAGCAACTACTCTTTCATGTGCAGGTGTTCCAAGTCCCCCGCTCTGGAAAGGATCGTGCAGAACATCTCCAAGCAAAGCCCCTGCATGAGCGCCGGTTGCATCATTAAAAGAAGCCTGTTTCCTCTTGTAATTATCTACTATGATTTTAGGTATTTTTACTTTGTTCTCAACCCTCTTTCCCAAGTTCAGGAAAATTACAAATGAAGCCAAAAAAACCATGCCTCCCAAGAAGAAAGCTGCAAACATAATGTCAGATTTGTAGTAAGAGCGAACCCACCATGGGGCAAACATTGCAATAAGGACTAAGATGAACACAATAATATTCTGGTTCTTGAACATGGTCATGCTCTGCAGCCTTGCCCTTGCAACCAAGTCTCTTCCCTGTCCTGCTGGCACTGTCCTTACCAAAGGCATGTTCTCGTCATTAGGATTTGGAAAAGCAATGATGTCCACTAGTTTTTCCATTGGCAATAACTCAGCCAAAGCCAAGCCAAGCATTGACTTGCCAGTGCCTGGCTCGCCTATTAACAAAACATGTCGTCTTTGCTGCGCAGCCTTTTTTATAACCTCAACTGCTTCATCTTGGCCTATGACTTGGCCTATTATCTGCTTAGGCACTTTCAAGTCCGCTGTTGAATTGAATTTTAGGCTAACCATTCCATGATTGTATATATTTGGTTATTTTTAAAGGTTGCTATTAAATAAGTTATATGAGAAAAGAATATATATCAATTGAATTTCAATAAAAATGTTAAAGCATCACTAATAAAAATCAATTCAAAAAATGAAAGAAACGACTTTGCTGAAAATCGCTTTGATTTGCTCTTTGCTCGGCTTGGTTATCTTATATTTTATATCTGCAAAAATTGAAATTAAGGATTATAAGCCAAATAAATTAAGCCAAAATGTGGGTGATGATGTAAGATTGATTGGAACAATAGCAAAAATAACCGGCAAAGGAGATGTTATTTTTGTCGAAGTCAATCAGCAAAATCCTGTTACTGTTGTTCTGTTCACAGACAGCAATAATTTAAAATTAAATAATGGCGATAATATTGAAGTAGTTGGCAAAGTTCAGGAATATAATGGAAAACCAGAAATTATTGCGAATAAGGTAAGGGTGGTCAGATAATGTTTATTGAAATATTAATCGCAATTTTATTGGGATGCCTTGCTGGTGTGGTAACCGGGCTGACTCCTGGTTTACATATCAATCTCGTTGCATTAATTTTGTTCAGCATTTCTCCAATTTTGCTTGGCTACACAAACGTCATCGCTGTGGCGTCTTTCATAATTGCAATGTCAATAACCCACACATTTACTGATTTCATAAGTGCAACCTATCTTGGCGCTCCTTCTGACGATACTGCATTGGCTGTTCTGCCTGCCCACAGGTTATTGCTTGATGGGAAAGGCCATGAAGCTATAAGATTGACTGTAATCGGAAGCTTATTGTGTCTGATTTTGACAATAATTTTATCGCCGTTATTGATAATAATTGTGCCAATAATTTTTTCAAATCTTAAGAATTACATTGGCTGGATTTTGCTTGCTGTCGTTGTTTTCATGATTTTAAGGGAAGAAAATATGAACAAGAAATTCTGGGCTTTTGTTGTTGTCGCTTTATCTGGAATTCTCGGTTTGATTGTTTTTAATGTGCCAAATTTAAAAGACCCATTGTTGCCAATGTTATCTGGTTTGTTTGGCGTGAGTGTTTTATTTTTGAGCTTGACACAAAAAGTAATTTTGCCAATCCAAAGAACGACTGAGATGGTAAAAGTCAAGACAAAAAATGTTGTTAAGGCTCTAGGCAGTGGTATTTTTTCCGGCTCATTGGTTTCAATATTTCCAGGCTTGGGGCCTGCCCAGGCAGCTGTTGTTGCAGGCCAATTTGTCAGGAAAATAGATGTTTTCAGCTATTTGATAATGATTGGTGGCATAAACACTGTGTCGATGATTTTGTCATTGATAACATTGTTCACAATTGAAAAAGCTAGAAATGGCTCAATAATAGTTGTGCAGCAGCTGTTGCAGAGCATAGACATTAATGTTCTGATTTTATTTTTAGCAGTAGCATTGATTGCAGGCTCAATTGCAACTTTTCTGACTTTGTATGTCAGCAAAATATTCTCAACAATAATGAACAAGGTAAATTATTCAATGCTGAGCATTTTCATCATTGCATTTATTTCTTCTATGGTTTTGTATTTTTCTGGATTTGCTGGATTGTTGATTTTAGTAATTGCAACATTTATAGGCTTAATACCCAATATTGTTAACATTTCAAGAAGCAATTCAATGGCTTGCTTGCTGGTGCCGATTATTTTGGTGAATGTCTTATAGAAATCAAAACATGTAAAGTAAACCTGTAAAGTATACACCCAACAACAATAATGGTGGCAAA
>CAYIKX010000164.1:0-2779 GCA_964364025.1 uncultured Methanosarcinales archaeon | reverse complement strand
TGCTAGCCGATTTCTCGACTAAGTGGGTGGACTTTCCTCAATATTGATAAATACCGAAGCTAAGTACTAACCCTTGCCAATTAATAGTATAGAAAGTGGATATATAAAATTATCTGTTTTTCCTCTTTAACAATGCCTCCTTGAGCCCCTTAATTTCATCGAGCTGCTCAAGCAAAATGCCTTCTTTTATGTCTTCCCCTATTGCAAGCAGTATGATGAAAATTACCATCAGCAGCCACAGGAAAACTGTCTGTAGAAAACCCCAGCTTACCTTGTAGTCCTCTGCAATAAAAACCTTGTTGATGAAGAAATATCCCATAATCAAAACTAGAAATCCTACAACTAAAAGCAACTTCTCAAAGATACTCGTACGCCTCTTTTTTTCCATAATGACTTGCCATTGTTTATTTTGAATATCAGGTTTATATACTTTTCTTTTTGAATACTATAATCTTTAACAACTGTTCGCCGCTCCAAACATCCTTCTCTCTTGAAACCAGAAAGTTATGCCTTGCAGCATGATTTTTCACATAGTCAGGCGCTCTGGAAATCAATGCAACAGTTCCATTGTTTTTCAGTATGTATTCGCACTGGTAAAAGAATTCATTGTAAATTTTATCGAGATTTGCATTTTTCGATGATGGAATGTTTGTTATAATCCTGTCTACATTTTCTTTTTTGAACTTTATATCAAGCCATTCCAATTCAACTCTGCTAAAATTGATATTTTTATACACACCGGCAATCTTTGCATTTTTTTTTGAAAAATCAACATATTTGAACAAATGGTCAAAACTATAAATTGCTGCTTCAGATTCTTTTATCTTTTTATCACTATTTTCAAAGAATTTATCAAAATCAATCCCTATATCTAATTTTAAAAAAGCAAACTTATCTTTTTTATAGTAATTTTGAGGAAATCCAGTTGCATAAAATGCTGTTTCTATAGGGATGACACCATCTTTTGAAAAAGGATCGAGCATTAACTCATTTTTTTCAAATCCGCTTTCCCTGATTAACGCGTAAGCAACAGTGCCTCTTAAAGAATTTTGATGCAGGAATATCTTATATGCCCTTTTATTAAGTTCAAATCCAGCAAAATCAATTCCAAAATAGCATTTGTTATTTAGTATATAAACAAAGAAAATAATATCGTACTCTTTAATATTAATTTTGATGTTATTATTCTTATATTTTTTTAAAATATATTCTGCTGCTTTCTTCTCTGCATCTATGCTTTTAAAATTCTGATTACCTATCCTGATGCATTCAACTTTAAAATTTTTATATTTATTAATCCAATCGCCAAAGTCTGTCTTTTCAATAAATCTTTCAAATTCGTAAAAAAAATCTTGAAATTCAAAATTGCCAATCAAATACAGAACCCTGTCTGCGGATTGCGATTTATAGCATAATAAGCACAAATCTTCAAAATCATTGCAATCGAAAATAACACAACTTTCTTCAGTTTTGCATTCCGTATCAATTAACTCAATTATTTCTTTGCATGCAATTTCTTCGATGCCTCTCGATGTTATGACAAGACCCTTCATTTATAAAAAATAACCAGCCTCGTTTAAAAATATTTTGGGTGTAGAATTATAAAAATCCCGTTTTCTTTATTTAAACGGTTTTCTGAGTAATTAATAATCCTGCATCATTTTTTGAGCAAATATTTTTTCTTTAGTCTAAGGCGCAGCTTGGGGCTTGATTTCAGGCGCTTAAAAAATTCAATTTGTCTGAGCCGCTTTTCCGCCTCTTTTTTAGTAGGGTATCTGCCAAACACCCTGCCTGTTGTCTCCGATAAAACCACATATTTGCCCTTAATCTTCTTTATCATGGTAAATCTCCATCCTTATGCAATTATAGCGATTTAAATAATTTTCTAAGGATTTCATTAGATTTCCATGGAAATATTTATAACAATAGGCGTAATTTTGTGCCTGAATGAAAAAAATAATCATCGACACTAATTTTTTGATGATACCTTATCAGTTTGGAGTAGACATATTCTCGGAATTTTATAGGATATGCAGTTTCAATTACAAATTGTATATTTTCGAGCAATCTATAGGCGAATTGAAAAAT
Source organism: uncultured Methanosarcinales archaeon (assembly GCA_964364025.1). GTDB lineage: Archaea > Nanobdellota > Nanobdellia > Woesearchaeales > GW2011-AR4. The sequence goes on along the minus strand of CAYIKX010000164.1, from coordinate 691 downwards.
ATAACGCAAAAACAAAGTGGCAGGAGCAAGAAAGCTGCACAGTTTGCGCTAAAACTCATTAAGCTGAAAAATATCAATATAATTAAATCCGAAAATAAGGATGTGGATTCATTGATATTAGGGAGCTTAGACAAAGATGCTATTATAGCCACACAGGACATCCTGCTCAAAAAAAAATTACTAAAAAAAGGCGCTTCTGTAATCATACTAAGGCAGAAAAAATACCTGAAATTAATTGAAAAGCTTTATAAATGACGCCTTTTTCCTAAACCTGTTAAAATGTTCTATAAAGTAGAATTAAAAGACCACATCAGGGTGCCTCCTAACCTGTTCAGTCTGCCTTTGGAAGAAGCTGTGATTAAAAGGATAAAGACCAAGTATGCTGGATTTATTTCAAAAGATTTCGGTATTGTCATAGACGTGTCAGGAATGAAAGAAATAGGGGAAGGCATAATTATACCAGGCGATGGCGCGTCTTATTATGACGTCACATTTGAGCTCTTGGCGTTCAAGCCAGAGATGCAGGAGATAGTTGTCGGCAAAATAAAAGACATTGCCGAGTTTGGCGCTTTTATCAACATCGGGCCTATAGACGGCATGATACACATAAGCCAGACAATGGATGATTTTGTAAGCTTTAGCAAAGACAAAACACTTACAGGCAAGGAGACCAAAAGGGTTTTAAAGACCA
>CAYIKX010000163.1:0-2804 GCA_964364025.1 uncultured Methanosarcinales archaeon | reverse complement strand
TCCAACATATTACGAACAGACAACTATTGTATAAATATTTTTGTCTGTGAGTATAGTTAAACAATTATACATTAATATTTTCCCATAAAATAACAATTAAACATTTAAATACTAATCCAAAACATTATAAAATAATAAAAATAAGACCATTAAAAATGCAACTTCCAAAAAACTACAATCCAAAGGAATCAGAGCCAAAATGGCTTGAGTTCTGGGAAAAGGAAAGAGTTTATGCTTTTGACCCTGAAAGCAAATCAGAAATCTTTTCAGTTGACACCCCTCCGCCAACAGTAAGCGGAAAAATGCATCTTGGCCATTCATTTTCGTACTCGCAGCAGGATTTTGTCGTAAGATTTCAAAGAATGCTCGGCAAAAATATTTTCTATCCCTTTGGCGCGGATGATAACGGCTTAGCCACAGAAAGAATGATTGAAAAAATGAAAAATGTTAAAGGGCAGTTCATGCCAAGGCAGGAATTTGTAAAGCTGTGCTATAAAACAGTAGAGGAAATAAGAAGCGATTTTGTTTATGATTGGAGGCGTATAGGAATAAGCGCGGATTTCAATATTTTCTATTCAACAATAAATAAGCATTCCCAAAAAATATCACAAAAATCTTTCCTTGATTTGTATAAAATGGGCAGAATCTACAGGAAGAGAGCTCCATTTATCTGGTGCCCGGAATGCCAGACTGCAATTGCACAGGTGGAGATGAAGGACAGTGAAAGAGAAAGCAAAATGGTTTATATGGAATTTGATACAAATAAAGGCGAACAAATTACAATAGCAACTACTCGTCCAGAATTATTGCCAGCATGCGTAGCTATTCATATTCATCCAAATGACAAAAGATACAAGCATTTAATTGGCGCAAAGGCAAAAATCCCCTTTTCTAATAGGGAAGTTACAATAACAGCAAATAAAGATGTTGATATGGAGTTCGGCTCAGGCATTGTTTATCATTGCACTTTCGGCGACATGGACGATGTAAAATGGATGGAGGAATTCAATATAGAGCCTATTGAAATTTTGAATAAAGATGGCATATTAAATGAGAAAGCTGGCAGATTTAAGGGGCTTCATGTAAAAAAGGCAAGAGATGCAGTTATAAAAGCGCTTGAAGAGGAAAAAAGAATAGCAAAAATTGAGCCGATAAGGCACGTCGTGAATGTACATGAAAGATGCGAAACAGATATCGAGATTCTGACAACAGAGCAATGGTTCATTAAATACCTTGACTTGAAAGATAACTTCATAAAATATGGCAGAAAGATAAAATGGTATCCTGAGCACATGAAATCTAGATATGAAAACTGGATTGCTGGCTTGAAATGGGACTGGAATATTTCAAGGCAGAGGCATTTTGGCATTCCAATTCCGGTCTGGTACTGCAGGAAATGCAATGAAGTCATTGTTGCAGAAGAAAAGCAGTTGCCTGTTGACCCTCTTGCAGACAAGCCATCTCATAAATGCAAATGCGGCTTAAACGAGTTTATTGGCGAGAAAGATGTTCTGGATACTTGGGCAACCTCTTCCTTAACGCCAGATATTGCAATTGAGCTGTTTAAAGACAGAAAAATCTACAAAAAATTATTTCCAATGAGCTTAAGGCCGCAAGCCCATGACATAATCACATTCTGGCTTTTCAATACAGTTGTCAAAAGCTATTTCCATCATAAAAGCGTACCATGGCATAACGTAATGATATCAGGCTGGGCCCTTGACCCGAAAGGCAAGAAGATGAGCAAGAGCAAAGGAAATGTAATCGACCCAAGGGATATGATTGCAAAGTATTCTGCTGACTCATTAAGGTTTTGGGCGGCAGGCTCTCGCTTGGGAGACGATTTGCCGTTCCAGGAAAAAGACTTGGTGACTGGCAACAAATTCATAACAAAAATCTGGAATGCCTCAAAGTTTGCTTTTATGCATCTTGCTGACTATAATTTGGAAAAGCCGGCTAAGCTAGAGCCAGTTGACAGATGGCTGTTATCCAAATTAAGCAGGGTTGTAAAATCTGCTACAGAAAATTTCATGGATTATGAGTACATGCACACAAAGCTTGAGACAGAAACTTTTTTCTGGCACACTTTTTGCGATAATTACCTTGAATTGATTAAAGACAGGGTTTATAACTCAGACAAGAGAGGAAAAGAGGCAAGATTATCGGCACAATACACATTGTATCATTCTTTGCTTGCTATAATAAAATTAATGACACCAATCATGCCTTTCATAACAGAAGAGCTTTATCAGCTTTATTATAGAAAACATGAGAAAACAAAAAGCGTTCATTTAACAAAATGGCCTGAAATCAATTTAATTGACGAGCATGCAGAGCATATCGGAGATTTTGTAGTAGCGGTTGTCGAGTTTGTAAGAAAAAAGAAGACTGAAAACCAGAAATCATTAAAATATCCAATAAAAAAATTGACAATTAAATCTAAAGTTGAGGAAAAAGACTTTGATTCTGTTGAAGCAGAGATAAAAGCAGCGACATCGGCAGAGAATATTGTTTATGAGCCGACTAGGGGCAAGCATACTGAAAAAGATTTGGAGATTGAGGTTGAGTTTTAGGAAGATTTAAATATTAATAGTTTAAAGGGATATAAATTATATATTAAATAGGTGATAAAACAATGACATATGCACAACCAACTGCACCGCCACTAACTACATATGAAAGATCCGACTTGGATGTAATTTGGGCAGTTACCGAAGCACTTAGGGAAAATATTGAAACAAGAAATTACGACAATGCTAGAACTGATTTTAGACTTTTGAAACAATTAATTTTATATAGGGGAT
>CAYIKX010000162.1:0-2857 GCA_964364025.1 uncultured Methanosarcinales archaeon | reverse complement strand
CGGCTCTTATCTAGGAATTTTTGCAAATATTGTAGGTTATAATACAAATGAAAATGCTAGCGGCAATCTCTTGCTCAAACAAGAATTAGTGTCTTATGCGCAAATAACTGACAGATACGCATTCGTTCCAATAAAAAGAATAACAAAAGAAATAGTGCAGAATGTGGAAGTTTATAATTTCAGCGTCGTGGAAGATGAGTCTTATGTAAGCCATGGAATTGTCGTGCATAATTGCACAGCCCCAACCTATTCTTCAGACTCATTGCACAGCGCAGTTGTTGAATTGATTGCATTAAAGGGCTCAAGAATCCAATACACAACAATCCAGAACTGGAGCAATAACGTCTATAATCTTGTTACAAAAAGGGCTTTTGCTTATGAAGACGCAACTGTTTTCTGGGTGGACGGCAACCTTGGATGCCTCGCAGAAGGAACAAAAATATCTACAAATCCCGGTTTAAAAGTGATAGAAGAAATATTGCCAGGAGAAAAGATTATTACTCTAAACGAACAAACTATGGAATTAGAAGCAAGGAAGGTTTTAGGCACTAAATTTTCTGGAGTAAAACAAACTTATAAGTTAGTATTAGAAAATGGAAAGCGGGAAATAATTGCAACAAGTAATCATCCTTTCCTATCTGTGCATTACGATTCAAGCAGGGCGAAAAAATTAGGCCGATATGCTTTCAAATGGCTACCTCTTGAAAATTTATCAGAAGATTCTTATGTTGTAGTACCAAAGGAAATACCTGATTTAGGCATGCCTTATCAATTGAAAAAGCCGATATTGGAGAGAGCTATAAAGGGTCGTAATCAACACGGAGCAGAATACGTCATCAATACTTCATACAAATACAATAAGGTTAGTATCCCAAAAAAAAGCAATGATGGCCTTCTTTGGATTTTTGGTTTTACTATAGGAGATGGAAATATAGAAATAACTGAAAATAAATCTACTGGGAAAAATAGATTTGGAAAAATTGTATTTTCTGTACCAGAGCGAGATTTAGCAAGAAATAATATTGTAAAGTTGATGAAAGATATTTTTAATTTGGATAGCTTTTATGAAAGAAGAGATAAGATAGCTATCTCTTACAATAGCCTGATTGTTGCAGAATTTTTTAAATTAAATGAAATCGAGGGAAATGCGCATACAAAAAGAGTTCCAGAATGGGTATTTAGCTTGCCATCAAATCAAAAAAAAGCATTTTTAGCAGGATATATAGAGGCTGATGGAAATATTATTAGGAATTGTGCAAGGCTAAAGACCTGCAATAAAAATTTACTGGAAGACTTAAAGAATCTTGCTATTAGCTGCGGTGTTGAAGTTAACAAAATTATAATGCAAACAGAAACAAAAAAGATTGATGTTAAAGGTTATAACTATAAGGAGAAAGAGTATACAAGCTACATTATGCATATCAGCAATCTTATAAAACTGAGACAATTTTTTTCTGAAGGCAATAGAAAGAAAATTCCTATAAATATATTTGGGCAGAATACTTACTGGCTAACCGAAACAAGAAGAGTAAAAATGCCTGAGCATTTAGCATTATATAAAATAACTAATATAATTCCTCTTGGAGAAAAACCAACTTATGATTTGGAGATAGAAGACGCACATAATTTTGTTGCAAATGGAATAATTGTGCACAATAGCAAAATCACTATGAAGTACCCAAGCATTTACTTGCTTGGAGAAAGGGCAAGGGCAGAAATTTTAAGCGTTGCATTTGCTGGAAAAGGGCAGCACCAGGATGCAGGCGGCAAAATTTTGCATTATGCCCCAAATACAACCTCAAGGATTACATCCAAATCAGTAAGCAAAGACGGAGGCAGGACAACTTACAGGGGATTGCTGAAGGTGGCAGAAGGGTGCCATAATGTCAAGTCTCATGTAACATGCGATGCTTTGATTTTGGATGAAAAATCAGCATCTGACACAGTGCCTTACATGGAGATAAACGAAAAGAACGTCAATATCGAGCATGAAGCAACTGTTGGAAAAATAGGGGAAGAGCAGTTGTTTTACTTGATGAGCAGAGGCTTAAGCCAAGACCAGGCAATGACAATGATAGTTTCTGGATTTATGGAGCCTTTTACAAAAGAACTGCCTCTTGAATATGCTATTGAATTGAACAGATTAATTGCTTTGAATATGGAAGGTTCTGTAGGTTAATTATTGGGGGTTTATAATGGCTTTAAATCTGATTACTAAAAACGCTCTGAAAGAGCTGCACACATCTAAAAGCGAATTTGCAGATGCTAGAAGGGAAGATGCTTTGGAGAAATTCAACTCTATACCAATGCCTAAGGAAAAAGATGAGGATTGGCGCTATACTGAGATTGAAAAATTAAAGCCTGAGCATTTTGCGCCATTTGAGTCAAATACCATCATAACAACAACAGACTTAAGCGAAGATTTAGCTAGGCAGGGGGTTATCTTATCTGATATAAACTCTGCTATGGAAAAATATCCGGCTACTTTAAATTATTTTTTTAAAGGGACTGAAATTGATAAGGACAAGTTTGTCGCTTTAAGCGCAGCGCATTTTGCCCATGGCTATTTCTTGTACATACCAAAAAATCTCGAAATAAAAGAGCCGATAAGAATTAATTTAAATGTAGAAGGAAAAAGCAGCGTTTTGCATAATTTGGTTATAATTGAGCCAAACAGCCAGGCGGATGTTATTGAAGAATACACAAACAAAGATATTGGTGATGAGCAGCTTAATGCCTGCATTACGGAAGTTTTTGCCAATACAAATTCCAGAATCAATTTTTACCATGTTAATAACTGGGCAAGCAATGTTTACAATTTTACAAATCTTGCAGGAACAACAGAGAGAAATGCTTC
>CAYIKX010000161.1:0-2884 GCA_964364025.1 uncultured Methanosarcinales archaeon | reverse complement strand
AAATAATCTCAATATTAGATAGAATCTCACCGTTTTCTATTCTGTAAACTCTTTTATCTAAATTTCCACTAATCCAATCTTCACTTACCTCTATACCAGCCTCTTTAACGAAATTTATAATCTCATCCACGGTTCTTAATGGTGAAGTAGGCTGTAGCAGATATACAAAATCAGGCACGTATTTATTATTTTGTAACATGCTCAGCGCATGCTTAAGCACAGGCAGCGTTGGAGTGTCGTCCTGCGCAAGTTCTGACGGTCTTTTTATTACTTCTGCACAATATTTTTTTGAGATTTTTGCAATTTCACTGTTTTCTGTTGAAACTATAACCCTGTCAAATACCCCGGAGCCTATAGCGCATGTTATTGTATAAGCAATTAATGGTTTTCCACATAAGTCAACTACATTCTTGCGCGGAATTCCTTTTGAATTGCCACGAGCAGGTATTATTGCAATCGAACTTTTTTTGATTGGCATATCCAATAAACATAACCAATAAATATTTATAAACCTTCCTAATATTTTTGCTCATGTCAGAAATAAAAAGAATATTCAAAAACACTGCATTTTTATTTTTATCCCATGTAGTTAATATGCTCTTGTCGTTTATTCTAATTGTTGCAATCGCAAGGTATCTTGGGGATGAGGGGCTTGGAAAATATTCCTTTGCGTTTGCGTTTGCAGGGCTTCTTTCTTTGTTTTCTGATTTGGGTGAATTGGATTTTGTGCTTAGGGAAGTGTCCAAAAACAAGAAATTGACTGGGAAGTACATGAACAATCTTGCCGGGCTCAACCTTTTTCTTGGGATAATAAGCGTAATAGTGCCTTCTTTAATTATATTAATTGCAAGAGAGCCTATGCATGTGGTTTATATTGTCATGCTTGCTTCGATTGCAACCTTTTTCATCAATTACAATAAGGTGTACATTGTTGTGTTTCGCTCTTACGAAGTTATGGAATATGAATCCATAAGCGCTGTTATTGAAAGAATTATTGCACTTATTCTTGGCCTTGTTGTTCTTATGAAAGGTTATGGCATCGTTGCGTTGTTGCTTGTCCTCACTACATCCAATATTGCAAAATTCTTTTTCAGCCATTTCATTACAAAGCAAAAAATATCCAATATAAGGCTGAGTTTTGACAGGGACTTCTGGAATTTTCTTATAAAAAATGGATTGCCATTTTGGTTTACAGGATTGTTTATGAGCATCTATTTCAGGATAGACACAGTAATGCTTGGTTTTATGACAAATTATGCAGTTGTAGGATGGTACAATGCCGCATACAAGGTAATTGACATGCTTGGCAGAATCCCATTCATCGCAACTGCAGCATTATTTCCTGTAATGTCCAGATTTTTTTTGTCTTCAAAAGACACCCTTAAAAAAATTTTTCAAAAATCGTACTATTATCTTTTTGTTCTGGCAGTTCCTATAGGAATCGGCGGCATGCTTCTGGCTGACCGCATCATAATTTTTGTATTCAAATCGCAGTTTAAGGAATCTGTTATAGCACTTCAAATCCTGATTTGGGCTGTGGTTTTCATGTTTGTAAATTATCTGATAGGTTTCCTTCTTAACTCGATAAATAAGCAAAAGCTGTTTACTTTAACTACAGGCATAGGCGCTCTTTTCAATGTGATTCTCAATTTTGCGCTGATTCCGTATTACAGCTTCAAAGGCGCTGCCTTTGCCACAGTCCTTACAGAAGCATTAATTTTTATTTTGCTTTATTATTTTGCCGCGAAAAACGGCTATAATCTCAATTTATTTGCAGTCAGCATAAAGCCAGTAATTGCTGGAATATTCATGGCAGGCTTTTTGATTTATTTTAATTACCTTCATATATTACTTTTGGTTCCTCTCGCAGCTATTTTTTATTTTGCTGTATTATTGGGCATAAGGGGATTTTCAAGAGAAGAATACGATATTATAAGCGTGATACTAAAAAGGCCAAAAGAAGATTAAGCCAAAATCCAACAATGGAGAAAAGCAAACAAGCTAGAACTATCAAGGAAAGAGCAAAAAAGTACATTCCTTTATCGCTACAGTCACCAATCTACAAGCTCGTAAAAAAAGCAAGATTTCTGAAGAATATTTACTCGAGAAAGAAAATATCAAAAGACGAATTCAAAAAAATTTTCGTGCAGGCTGGTTTGAAGAAAGGTGATATCGTGCTTGTTCACTCATCAATGGGAAGAATTGGTTATGTGGAGAATGGGCCTGATGATGTAATTGATGCCCTCTTGGAAGTCATAGGAAATAACGGCCTGCTTGTCATGCCTGGATTTTGTGAGCCTAAGTATGATAGAAAGCTTAAAATGCATGTTTTTGATGTTCAAAACACTCCAACTTATACTGGGATTATTCCAGAAACCTTTAGGAAGAGAAGAGGTATAAAGAGAAGCATCTCTCCAACACATTCATTATGCGCTTTTGGCAAAAGGGCTGAAGAATTTGTAAAAAATCATGAAAATTGTGATAATCCGTTTGCAATGAATGGTCCTTTTGGAAAACTTTATCATTGGAATGCAAAAATTATGCTTATTGGAGTAGATCATCTTGCCAATTCTTCTTTGCATATTGTAGAGGATATGCTGGATTTTCCTGTTAATGTTTTTACTGATAAATTTAAGGCGCTGATACTAGACAATGGAAAGAAAAAAATCATTGAAGCCAGAAGGCACACAGCTTATTCAAGAAGGATTCGCGACCCTAATATAATGGAAAAATATTGCCTTCAGCATGAGGTTATGAAAATTCTTAAAATTGGAAATACTGAGCTTCGAATCATAAAAATAAAACCTTTTGTTGATATGATGAAAAAGCTGTACAAGAAAGGCATAACAATTTACCAAACTAAATAATTTTCTGGTGAATCTCT
>CAYIKX010000160.1:0-2903 GCA_964364025.1 uncultured Methanosarcinales archaeon | reverse complement strand
GACACAAGCAAGCCTATAAGGTTCAAGACAATACAAAAAAACACGAAACTTGCGGATTTTTCTGTTGAGGAAAATGCAGAAATGAAAAAAGAGGAGCAAGTTGACTAGCTTAATCTGATATTTTATCAATTTCCTTCCTTATCTCTTTAAAAACCCTCGTTAAAGGCTTTGAGGCGTCGATCACCTTTATGTTATCATTTAGCAATTTTGGCAGCTTCAGGAAATTTTTCCTTATCTTTTCCATAAATTCAAGCTGCTCGAATTTCTCTTTTTTCCTGTATTCTATCCTTTCAAGCGCTAAAGAAGGCTCGATATCCAAGATAAAAGCGATATCAGGCTCTCTGAATTTTTTATTTTTTTCAATTAAGGAATTTATATTAATGCCTTGTGCGCTCTGAAATGCGATTGTTGAATAATAGTACCTGTCGCAAAGCACGATGTTTAACCCATTCTTATTTGATTTTTGCAAGAACGGCTCTATGGTATTTTCTAAATGCTGTTCTCTGTCCTTCATAAACAATTCCAGCAATTTCCCGCTGTTGCTTTCTGGGTTTTTTTCTTTTTTTAGCATCATCCTAATCTGCTTTCCATAAGCCCCATTTGTAGGCTCTCTTGTTGTTAAAATCCTGTACTTTTTATGCCTTGAGAACAAATAATTATGTAGCATCTTGATTATCTCGCTTTTGCCAGAGCCGTCAATCCCGTCAACAACAATAAAAATGCCTTTTTTCATAATCTTAGGATTTTTAGGGAATTTATTAAGTTTATGCTAAAATACAAAAATATTAAATAATTGATAATTAAATTAATATCATGATTGCAATATTAACAGACTTTGGGCATTCAGAGTATCTTGGAGTTATGAAAGGAGTAATCCACTCCATAAATAAAAATTCAAAAATTGTTGATTTATATAATTTCATAAACCCACAGAACGTAAAAGAAGGAGCGTGGATTCTATGCAACAACTGCAAGTATTTTCCTAAAAATACAATTTTCTTATGCATTGTTGACCCCGGAGTTGGAAGCAAAAGGCAATGCTTAGCCGTTAAAACCAAAAATTATTTTTTTGTAGGGCCTGACAATGGATTAATGTATAAAGCTGCAGCTGAAGATAAAATTATTTATGTTGCAAAATTGCCGACAAAATATGCATCAATGACATTTCATGGAAGGGATGTATTTGCAAAAGCAGCTGCAATGCTTGAAAAAGGCATTAAAATTGAAAATCTTGGTAAAAAAACGTCAATAAAATCAAAAATGGATTTTTATCTTAAAGGAAGCCTGGGGGAAATCGTAAGAATTGACTATTTTGGCAATATAATAACAAATTTAAGCTCTTTGGGTAAGAATGCATATAATGTCAAGGCAAAAAATTTCAGACAAAAGCTATATTTCTACAGAACATATGCTAAAGCCCCGCCAAAAAAAATTTTCCTAGTCAAAGGAAGCTCAAATACCCTTGAGGTATCAATAAAAAATTCAAGCGCCTCTAAAAAGCTGAAACTTAAAGCTGGAGATAAAATAGAAATAAAATAGTTCAAACCTTTAGCTGCTCCGCGCTTTTTCTTTCAAAATAAAGTTCTTTTATGTCTTGGTATACCCTAGCTTGCTCTTCTGGCTTGATTTTGTTATAGAGCTCCATTGCTTCTATGTATCTTTTCTTTGCAGTTTCCAAATCAGACTTCATCAATGCCTGCCTTGCAATGCCTATCCTGTTTTGTATCGCAGACACATCATCAACTTCTGGAATTTCCTGCATTAAATGCTCTTCAGCTGGTTTTGGCTCTAATTTCTTTTTAACAAACAGCCTCTTAAATAATGACGGCTTTTTCTGCCATTTTATATTCTCGATTGCGCTTTTTATCTCCTCCTCTGCTTCAATTATTTCTTTTGGCTTTGGTGCTTGCACAAGCTCTTTTTCAAAGCCCCCAATATCAAGCTCTTCTAATCTTTCAGGCAGCTCAATCTCAGAAGGGCTTTCCAGCTCTTTTCTCAATTCAAGATCTTCTATGCCAGCCTCTTCTAATTCAGGAAACTCTGCTAATTTAGGCAGCCTAATCATTTTTTTAGCTTTTATTTTAGGCTGTGTTTTTTTCTTTATCTGCCTGAGTTGAGCCTTTTTTAGCTGTTTTGGCCCGCTTTTTGAAATTTTTTTATTTTTTATCAGAGCTTTCTTTACGCCTTTTTTTCCTTTTTTGCCTAGCGGTTTTATTACTTCATCCCATTCTTTTACCAAGTTATGAAATTCCTCTTCTTCTGGAAGAGCTTTGGCTTTTCTTTCTTCAGGTTTTATTGTTTCAGCAAGTAAGCCAGGCTCTTCTACCGGCTCCTTAAACTCCATGCTTGGAAAAGGAGGGGGAGGCGGAAGCAGCTCCTCAGTTTTTGGTTTCGCTTTAAAGAATAACATAGCATATACCTCTTTTTCTTTTATTATTTATATCTGATTTTAAATATTTTGCTGTTATATTTTATTTATATCTATTTACTACTTTCAAATAACAAAAATAGAAAGATTTATAAATGCAGTTTACAAATTAGTATTTATGACAAAATTACCGGCAGAATTAACTGCCCTTGTAGTAGATGATGAGGTACCATTAAGAGGAATATTGACCAGAATGTTAAACCGTAACGGTATATTAAATGTTGACTCAGTAGCAACAACTAAAGAGGGTATAGAACTTTTGGAAAGAAAACCTTACAATCTGGTCTTCACGGATTTGAATCAACAGCCAAGTGGGATAGAAGTCTATAGGAATGCCACTTCAAAAGGTGCTCAGGCTTATATTATGACTGGATATTCGCCTGATATGAGCATAGCACAAGATGTTGCAAAAGGTCATTTCTTAATGAAACCATCCTCATTACAGGAGATTGATATAATTATCAAAGAATATATT
>CAYIKX010000159.1:0-2915 GCA_964364025.1 uncultured Methanosarcinales archaeon | reverse complement strand
AGCCAGGCTGGGTAAGGGATTACAGCTCAACACATTACGTAGTGTGCGCTTCAGGCTCGCCTCAGCAAAAGGTGGAGACCAAGGCCAGCGTAAGCTGCTCAGGCGGTACAATCGTAAAAATGACAAGAATAGTTGTATACAACGGCAAGCCAGTAAGGCTTGTGGTTGCAACTTGCGGTTGAAATGCTTAGAACGATGTAGACCCAAAAATGGAAAAATTGCTTGAAGCATTCATAACTTTGTTTGTAATAATGGACCCGATTGGGAATCTGCCTTTATTTACCAGCCTGACAAAAGGCATGCCTATTAAAGAAATAAAAAGAAATGTTAATAGGTCAGTATTCGTTGCAGGCACGCTTCTTTTTATTTTCCTGTTTTTTGGGATAAGGATATTCGATTTCTTTGGAATAAACCTTAACAGCTTCCAGATAGCTGGAGGCATCATATTATTGGTTATTGCCATTTTTTATGTGCTTGGGATATCATTTAAGCTGATAAAATCTCATGAGTCTGATTTAAGCGTGCCAATTGGAACTCCTTTGCTTACAGGACCTGGTGTGATAACAACAACAGTAATTCTAGTCAAGGAACAGGGCATGGTAATAACAGTAATCGCTGCATTGCTGACTTTATTATCAACATGGGTTATAATGCTGAATTCAACAAGGTTGTACAAGATTCTCGGTGAGCACTGGACCAATATCATATCAAGGGGTATGGGAATTATATTGGCAGCGATTGCTGTTGAATTTATAACAAGGGGAATATTAAGCATTGCTTCAGCTTTGTTGTAATTCCAATATCTTTTTATTCTGATTGCCGATTTCTTTTGGCGTGGGGCTGTAGTATAGCTTGGTAGAATCCGAGGTTCGGGTTCAACCTTTTCTGCAGACCATCGTTCCGAGGAACTTTATGTCCCTCATTGCATGCTTTTGGTCAAGCTTTTCGCAAAAGGTTGAAGAAAAGCCTCGTGGCCGGAGTTCGAAATGTATTTCAAAAATACACGCATTTCTCCGCAGCCCCATTTTAAATGTTAGATGACGCCAAACAAAGCCTTAAATATGCCAAAAAATTTTCTTACAAAATGAAAAAAATCCTAAACACTTTAATTGAAGGTTACAGTCCATTGAAACTAAGGGCTTTCAGGATTTACCTAAGCGGCCAGGCTGTTTCTATGCTGGGAACCTGGATGCAGGCAACTGCGCAATCATGGGTAGTATGGGAGCTTAGCCATTCAGAGCTGAAACTTGGAGTTGTGGCAATGCTCGGCTTTATTCCTTTCATATTTTTTGGCCCGTATGCAGGCGTATGGGCTGACAGGGTAAACAGAAGAAAATTATTGGTATGGACACAAATAACTGCAATGTTTCTTGCAATTGTGTTTGCATTTCTTGTCCAGACCCATTTAATAAGGATATGGCAAATCTACATTTTGTCAGCTTTGCTAGGGATAGTTAACACTCTTGATTTGCCGGCACAACAGGCTTTCATAGGCGATTTATCTGGCATGGAAAATGTCAGAAAAGCAGTTGTAATTAATGGCGCAATAGTCCAGGTCAGCAGAATGGCCGGGCCTGCACTGGCTGGCTGGATTATTGGAGCCTTAGGAGTTGCTCCTGCTTTCTGGATTAATGGAATCAGCTTTATTGCCGTGATTGCAAGTCTTTTAGCGATAAGCTCAACTCAGGTTATACATCCGCATAAGGGAAAACCCCTGAAAGAATTTGTTGATGGGCTTAGATTTGTAAAAAATAACCCCATAATCATGGATTTAATGCTATTGACTTTGATTCTCACATTTTTTGCATTCTCTATCATGCAAATCATGCCTGCAATAACAACAGAGGTACTTCATGGCAGGGCAGAAGTGCTTGGATTCCTAATGGGAGCTTCAGGCGCAGGCGCTCTTGTTGGCTCAACCCTTATTGTGCCCATGACCCACAAGGTGAAAAGGCTTGGCTTGCTTAGTGCAATTGCTGTATTATGGGGCGGATTCTGGTTCGTGATTTTTTCATTGTCCAGAAATGTTTACATTTCAATGGCTTCCATGTTCCTATCAGCTTTGCTGATGCCTATAATATTTGCCACAACCAACGGGCTTATACAAGTTACTGCGCCATCGCACATGCGGGCAAGAATTTTAAGCACCTTATTGATAGTTGCATTTGGAGTTCAGCCAATTGCATCTCTGTTTATTGGCTACACTGCTTATAGAATAGGCTCTGCAACTGCCATACTTCTGAATGGCATCTTAATGATTTTTGGAGCGCTAACACTTCTTCTTTCACGCACAGAATTAAGGACATGGGAAGCAAAAGTTACTACACCAAATCCTGCATGAAATATAGTAAAGGCAACAAATAATTGAGCATAATTATTGCCTTTACTTGTCGAAAATCAAAGATTTTCGAGCACTCGAAAACCGTAGGTTTTCTTTGTATTACGAACGGACAACTAATGCTCAATTGATATTGTCCGTGAGTATAGAATTACTAATACCAAAATCTTTATATAAACAATTCAAAAGTCTAAATCTGATGGAGCAAAAAGAAAAAGAGGATATAGGATTGACAGCCAAAAAATCAGAAGACTTTAATGAATGGTATAACCAAGTAGTTTTGAAAGCGGATTTAATAGACTATTCTTCTGTTTCTGGATGCATTATTTTCAAGCCAAATTCTTATGCAATATGGGAAAAAATACAAAAGGTTTTTGATGATAAAATAAAAAAATCCGGGCATAAAAACTGCTATTTCCCGATGTTTATACCGGAAAGCCTGCTAAAAAAGGAGGCAGAGCATATAGAGGGCTTTAACCCGGAAGTAGCCTGGGTTACAAAGGCTGGCGATACGGAATTAAGCGAGAAATTGGCAATAAGGCCCACTTCAGAAACTGCCATGTATGAAAGCTATGCA
>CAYIKX010000158.1:0-2921 GCA_964364025.1 uncultured Methanosarcinales archaeon | reverse complement strand
TCAGAAACTTTTATTTTGCCTCCAATTAAAGCCATAAACGGCAAAATCTGGTCTGCTAAATGCCTGTCCACAGGCGCTTTGCTTTCAATTTGTTTGATTAACCTATTAGCAGCTTCGCCTCCAACAATTTCTGCCTTTTTGCCCTGCTCTCCAAGAGAATCTGCTCCTAATCTTATAGGATTATTTTCATCAATATCGTCTTTATTTTTTGAAAAAATTGCCCATAAAGTGATGCCGGAGCCAGTTGATAATGTATCTTGGTATTGTGGCGTTATTTGTATTGGTACATTGTATCTTTGTTTTAATAATTGCTGTGAAGATTCTGCCTGCCTTTCAGCGACTTTTGCATTTTGCAAAGAGTTCGAGGCATGAGAAATGCCTTTTATCTGTATCAATTGGTGTTGTTCAATTAAATTATATGGATTAATATTTTGCTTTAAATGATTGTGGAATTCTTCGAAATCCTCAAAATCATTTAATTTAAGCTTAGGATTTATTTTTATTTCAACTTTGCCATTGCCTTTTGGATAATAGCCTCTTTTAAAAAGCTTGGCTTCCACTTTAGCAAACCTTTGGAGTTGTGGCAACAATACGTTGTTGAAGTAATCGAAAGGCATACTAAATTTAGTGTCGCTTCCGCCAATTATAGTTATTGTTATAGGCTTGCTGACAAACATCGCTGGAGGCAATAGAGCCTGTAAAAGCAAAGTTATAGAACCTGCAGTTTCAATATCGATATTCAAATTTTTAGCAACTAATTTTTTTGGATGATATTTTAAATGAGTGGAGCCTAGCTCTGCGCCTTCAACTTCAGCACCGCATAGTTCTTGCAATGCTTTCACACAATACAGATGCTGGTTTTTTAATCCTGGCTCTGGGCGCCCTTTTCTAACATCATAAATTTCAAAGGGCTTTCGTGTTATGGCCGACAAGGCTAGGGCTGTTCGAGCGATTTGGCCGCCAGACTCCAAGTAGCCGCCATTAATTTTAATCATAAAATAAAAGAAAGATATATTTTATATAAAGCTTGTCAAAATTAAATATTCTGCACATCTGTCAAGCCCGCATCCAAATCGCTTAGCTCGTCAGTACCTAGGTCTTTTTCGACGCTATTGACATTTGTTAGGTCGTTTCCAACAGCATCGACAGCTGCTTCTCCTGTTGCTGTAGTTGCTGGTGTTTTTTCCATTACTTGCTCTTTAACAGGTTGCTGGCATGCAACAATAAAAATAACTATTAGAATAACAATTGATAACAATGTTTTTTTCATTGATTGCCTCCTTTTCTTCTAAATAATTAAGCCCATATTTAAATTTTTCTCAATTGTAAAAATAAAAACAAAAACAAAAACAAAAATTAAGTTGAGGCTGATGCTGTTGTGCTGCTGTTAGTCGCAGCTTCTGTTCAGGTTGCGCTTGCAGTCGTTTCCTGGGCAACCTCAACTTCAACCTCTTCTGACAAGTCAGCTTCTGGCTCTGCCTCCTTTATCTTCTTGACTATTGTCTTCAATATGTCGTGTGCTTCCTTTATAGCATCTCTTGCTTCTTTTAACAATGCCTTTGCCTCGTCAGCTGCTGCTTTTATCTGCTCATTTGTTGCGTTGCCTGCCTTTAAATCCAGGACTGCGGACAGCTTTTCCTGTGCCTGCGTGTACTTGTCCTTTGCAGTTGCAATCTTCTCGCTGAATTGGCTGACTTCTGCAGTCACATCAACAGTTATATTCCTTTCTTTTGCTTTTGCAAGTGTATGGTCAAGTCTCTTTTCAAGCACTGTTCCTTGGTTAACAAGCCCTTCAACCCTGGCAGATACCACTCTTTCAGCATGCAATCTTATAATGTGCTTAAGCCTCTCCCATTTGTTGTGGAGCTTCTTTGCAACTTCTTTTATCTGCTCTTTTGTTGTAGCTGCCTGAACCTCAGCCTTTATAGAGTTTATTTCTGCAATCTGTGCGTCTATCTCTGCAACAATCTTTGCTTCCGTGTCAGCAGGAATGTTTTCGCTTTCCTGCACTTTAGCTTTTATCTTTTCAAGATGATTTATCAAAACATCAGCTGTATGCGTCAAGTAGTCTTTTGCATGCTCCAAAGTGGCATTCTCATCTTTTTTGTCTCTTGCTTCCTTTAGTTTCTTTCTTGCATCTTCCAATTCGTCTTTTACATCCTTAAATTCCTCTTTTGCTTTATCAAATTTTTCTCTCAATTGGGCAAGTCTTGCCTCAGGAATGTCTTTCCTGTCTAAGTCATCGGCATTTTTAACCTTAACAATTTTTAATGCTTTCAATTCCGCCTTTAACTTATCTTTGTCAAGCTTGGCCAACTCCTTTAGTCCTGCCCTGTTCAGTGCTGAGAATTTCTCTATCTCTGTTTCGTTCAAATCAGAGACCTTTTCGAGTTTTTCCTTCTCTAGCTCTGAAAGCCTCTCAATTTTTTCTTCGCTAAGCTTTGATATTCTCTCCAGCCTTTCTTTCTTTAACTCAGTAATTTTTTCAAGGTTTTTTATATTAAGGGCTGCTAATCTTTCTATTTGCCTTTTATCAAGCTCTGCAATTTTCTGCAGCCTCTCTCTGCTTAGATTAGAAACCTTATCCAATCTTTCTGAATCAAGGGCTGCTATTTTTGCTCTGTGCTCTTCCCTTAGAATTTTTATTCTTTCAAGATTTGCTTCTTTTCTTTCTTCTGCCTTTAACTTTATCTCTGTTCTTGTCTCCAATGCATCGTCTTTTACTTCTTCCCTAACCCTTATCTCAGTTCTTACCCTTGTATCAGCATCAGAACCCTCTTCAGCAAAAGCTAGAGGCACTAAACTAAAAACAAATATTGCAATAATTGCCAATGAGATTATTTTTTTCATTTTTTATAAACCTCCAAAATTTTATTTTCGAATAATACTTTTGGATAGCAAAAAACTTCAAAGACTTTTTC
>CAYIKX010000157.1:0-2935 GCA_964364025.1 uncultured Methanosarcinales archaeon | reverse complement strand
GGGGGCTAAAGCCCCTTAAATCTTTCTAATTACGAGTTAACTTGCAAACAAGCCAACAAACAGAAAACTTTATATACAAACATTTAAATAATTTACAGCAATTTAAATAAAAGAGCGCAAAATGAATAAAAGGTATTGTGTTATAGCATTGCTAGTCTGCTTAATTCTTTTAGTTTCTGCTTGTAAAAGAACTGGAGTAGCTACAGGAGGCGCTCCAAGAACCCCTTTTATTGGCGGCACATCAGGCCTGACGATAAATTTTGAGAAAGATTCACCACCACCAGAGGTAACTGATGACGAGTCATTTTCCTTTAATGCAATCGTAAGCCTAAAGAATGATGGAGAAGCCAGAGTTGACAGGAATGACATAAGATTAAAGCTGGTCGGTTTTGACCCAGCAGATTTTAGCAGCGATTTCTCGCTTGTAAAAGATGTTCAGCCAGATGATAGTTTAGAGCCGAAAAAGAGGGATGCAGAAGGCAATATAGTGGAAGGGACGACAACTTTTGCAACATTTCCATCAGGTCCATCAGGTGGTGCTGGTATTAATTTTGTCCCAAAAAAATTCAGCGGCAACACGGAATTCACTTTTAGGGCAGATGTGTGCTACAATTACAAGACAGAGGCAAATGCAAAATTATGCGTATTAAAAGACATGATTAATATCAGGGATGACAGCATCTGCAGGCCTACAGCAGTAGGAACTACTGGCAGAACAATATACAGCTCCTCAGCTCCTGTGCAAGTAACAAATTTCAGGCAAAGCGTTATTGGCAAGGACAAGATTTCTTTCAGCTTTGATATAGTTTTAAGCGGCAACGTAGACATATTTGGAAGCAAGGACAGGAAAACACCAGCAAGCGGCGGCTTTGAAGTTGCATGCCCCCGCGACGCAAGAGCGAGAAGAGAAGTTGAAAATAATGTGTTTGTCGAAATAAAAGAAATTGTTTCTGATCCAATCATAATCAATCCAAAATGCGGCGGCTTGGACGGCAGCACAACAGGTGTTGTTAGATTAGTGAGTGGAAGAAGAACAATCACATGCACAGCTGACTTGGTTCAGGACAGGCTTGATTTGGAGAAAGTTATGGGCATAAACCTGGAATACAATGTTCTTGATAACAAGGAAACAAGAGTTCTGGTTAAGCATCTGGAATCACGCTAATTGATTCCAACTAATGCAAACTGGCTTAGCAAAGCTTCTAATTGCACAAACTCGTCAGAACCCTCTGTCATTCTAAACTCTGTTTCGCCGCATTTGTCTATGAGAATCATCTTTGATTTGTTGTCAAGATTCAGCTCAAGAATTTCTTTTTGAATCTGTTTTATAACATCAATTCCTGCCAAACCATAATTGAGCATCAAGTCCAATAATTTGTTCCTTGCTTCAATAAATTTATTCTTTAGTGCCAACTCCAAAACCCCTCTTATCTCTTTTGGCTTTGCAATAGACGCCATCGAATGCACTAAATCCTCTGTTATATGGCTTTCTATTGCGCCTGAGCTTTGCAAAACGTTTTCCAGTTTCCTGCAATCTCCTTCAGAAATCTCATATAATGCTTCTTTTGCCTTCTCATCAATTTTTAATTTCTCTTCTTTTGCAATATTCTCTATTATTTCAAAAATATCCTTTTTGTCAAGCTGCTTAAACCTGAAAACAACGCACCTGCTCTGGATAGGCTCGATTATTTTTGACGAGTAATTTGCTGAAAGAATAAACCTGCATGTTTGAGTATAGTTTTCCATCGTTCTTCTTAAGGCTTGCTGGGCTTCCCTTGTCAAGGCATCCGCTTCGTCTAAAAATATTATTTTGAATGGAACATTTCCAATTGATTTTGTTCTTGCAAAGTCCTTAACATTAATCCTTATAGTGTCTATTCCACGTGTATCACTGGCGTTTAACTCGAGAAAGTTTTGACGCCACTGATTTCCGTATAGTTTTTTTGCTATCACTATCGCTAATGTTGATTTTCCCACACCTGCAGGCCCTGAAAACATCAAATGCGGCAGATTCTGCTGCTCAACAAAAGCCTTTACTCTTTTGACTATCTCTTTCTGGCCCTTTATTTCAGAGAAATCTGATGGTCTATATTTCTCAGTCCACAGAGCATTTTCTAGCTGCATTTAAATCACTATTGAGAAATCAAATAGCGTTTAAAAAGTTATTTGAAAATTGATAAATAGGAAACATATTTTTAAATTAATTATCCAAATCGGACTTTCTCTGTAGAATGAAGTTCAAAGATGGATTCTTTATTACTTCTTCTTTTTGGAAGAAGATTTCTTAACGCTGCAACCTTGGGTGAAACGTCCCTTAACAATTCACAAAACCTCTTACGTCTTCGTCGTAACTCTGAGCTCTAATAATACCATCTGCTTTTCCTAGTTCGCTTCTGAAAAATGTATATAGAACATCATACATTTCATACCTTTTACACTTAATACTATTCCATCCCATTTTAAATAATATCCTCTTCAGCAACAACCATGAAGTCGCCAACAGCAATTACTGCGCTGAATGGTATTAAGATATGACCTTCCTTGTCTTTTTCTAGTTCTAGCTTTTCTGTGTAAGAAGTTGGATTATGAAGCACCATATGAATAAGCTCTCCTGAGCGAGTTTCAAAAATTATATCACCTACCTCTCCAAATCTTTTGCCTGTTTTGCTTACAACTGTCTTTCCAATCAATTGCTTTGAGAATTTCTTATCATCTTCTGGCATGGTTTATCCCTCTACAGTTAATACTGAAAGTCTATACAGCAAGTTATATTTAAATGTTTTGGAATTCATGTCCTAAAAAATAGAAGATTTTTGGGAACTTGAAAATTTTTGGATTTTCAAGTAATTCCAAAGCCCAGAAAATTGAGGTAATTGTGAGCGAGTTCGCAAAAAGAACGAAGCTCACTCGCATTTCACACAATTTTCTTGGTTTT
>CAYIKX010000156.1:0-2955 GCA_964364025.1 uncultured Methanosarcinales archaeon | reverse complement strand
GCTTTACGCATAACATGCTAATGAGGTGCAACTAATGGAACTTGCAAACAAGCCTCAAAACCCATACCTTTATATATAACCTCTTCTTACTATAGACTGGTACATCGAAAAGGCTATTTCTAGTATTTTCGTGTAACTAATTAGTACGAGGGAGAAAAATGCGTTACGGAAGTTTTGAGAACAGGACTATGAATAAGATAAAGTGTTCTGACTGCGGCGCGGATGCAGAAGTGCCATTCCAGCCAAAAGAAGGAAGACCAGTCTATTGCAGAGATTGTTACAGCAAGAAGAGAACAAGATACTAGGATTATAATCCATAGTTCATAGTTTTCTCAGAATTTTTTTTATTTTTATTTTTTATTCTTAGCAAACATTTATAGGTATTTATAAGATAATAATAATCTTTAAATATACTTCTATGATTTTATTATTCTATGAAATGGCGCCTTATAGAGCAGAAACCATATTCTGCAGCAATGAACATGGCTATTGACCATGCTGTTTATGAAAGCGTGGCTAATGGAAGGGAAAATCCTGCAATAAGGTTCTATAAATGGAAAAATAATTCTGTTTCCATTGGCGCTTATCAGAACCCAAAAGAAATAAATCTCGAGTTCTGCAATAAAAACAGAATTGAAGCAGTAAGAAGAATTACCGGAGGCAGAGCTGTTTTCCATGATAAGGCTGATTTTACATATAGTGTTATTGCCCCAATAAGAGTTTTTGGCTACAGCATAAAAAACGCTTACGAGGAAATATGTTCTTGCATAATAAATGCTTTGAAGGAATTAGACATTAAATCAGCTCTGGAAAACAAGAATGACATAATTGTTGATGGCAAGAAGATTTCCGGCAATGCGGCAAAAACAATGGACAAAGGAGTTTACCTGCAGCATGGAACTTTAATTTACGACATTGATTTTGAAATAATGCCGGTTGCTCTTAATATTTCTAAAGATTTGATTAAGGAAAGGGTAACATCGATTTTGCAGCATAAAAAAATAAGCCAGGAAAAAGTTTATGAAGCATTAAAAAAGAATTTTACCGCAAATAAGGATTTCAAAGCAGAGGAGCTTTCAAAATTTGAATTAATACGAGCAAATGATTTGGCAAAAACTAAATATAGCACAATAATGCTTCCAGTTGGGGCTTTGCTAAAGAACAAAGGAGCTTGTTATGTGGAGAGGTGAGAGCAAAATTAAATCTAAACAAGAAAAAATGAATTATAAATATTTTATAGCTGGTACTATAATAGCGATAGCAGGAGGAATTTTTGGCAATATGTTTGTAACCTCAATGTACAGAGTAATTGATGGAAATCCTAGAGGTCACAATCTTTTAACTGTTATACTTGGATTTGTTGGATTTATTTTAATTATATGGATTGCGTTTAATAAATTAAAGAAAAATTAAGTAAAAATTATCACCCAAACTCGCACAACTGCAGCCTTTCAGTCAAATCCGTAATAAACCTTGCAGCCTGCGCGCCATCAACAATCCTGTGGTCGTAAGTCAAAGACAAAGGAAGAATTTTTCTTATCTCTATCTTGCCATTTCTTGCAACAGGCTTCTCAAGTATTCTGCCTATGCCAAGAATTGCACTTTCCGGATAATTAATAATTGGAGTGAAAAATTGAACACCAACAGAGCCAAGATTGGATACTGTAAATGTGCCGCCTCTTAAATCCATCAAGTTGATTTTTCTGCTTCTTGCGTCATTGGCAAGCTTATCAATGTCCTTTGCAATTGTCTTGATGTCTTTTGCATCAGCGCCTTTAGCAACAGGCACTGTCAAGCCTTCCTCTGTATCTGTTGCAATCCCTATGTTATAATATTTCTTCAACACGATTTCTTCGCCTTCAAGAGAAGCATTAAGATAAGGGTGCTCTTTCAAGCATAAGGCAACTGCTTTCACAATATAAGGCATAAAAGTAAGCTTGATTCCCTCTTTCTCGTATTTTATTTTTTCTTTTTCCCTTAATGCAGCCAACTCAGTTACATCAGCTTCATGCATATTTGTCAATTGCGCAGCTGTAAAAATTGATTCTGCCATTTTGGCTGCAACTGCTTTTTTTACGCCATGCAAAGAAACTCTATCAACATACCCGAAGAAATCATATTTTCTTGTAACCTTAATGCCTGCAGGAGTTGTTTCTTTTTTAGCGCTGCCAGCAGCTTTCTGCACATCCTCGATAGTAATTCTTCCTTCCTGCCCAGATCCTTTAATGGCAGCTAAATCAACATTAAGCTGTTTTGCAAGGTTCCTTACAGCAGGAATTGCCTGAATAGAAGATTGTGTTGCTGACGTTATTTCTTTTTTGATTGTTTGAATTGGCTTTACTTCCTTTGCCTCTTCCAAAAAGCCAACAACAGAGCCTGTGTAAGGAATATCTGATTTTGCTTCGGATTTCTTTGCTTCCGTGAGTTGTGAGCGAGTTCGTGTGACTTGCGAGAGCTCGCCTCTCGCTCGCTCATCTCCAAGCTCACTCGCATTCGACTGTTTTAATTGTTTTTGAATTTTTTGTATTGGTTTTTCTTCAGTCTTTTGTTGTTCTTTAACTTCTGTTGCTTCTTCATCAATTTTCTTTTCTGCCGGTTTCTCAAAAATCTGGAGTTTAGATTTTATTAATTGCTCTGCCTCATCATTGTTTATCAAGTACCATTTCCAGAATATTTCCTTGTTGTTGTTATAATTTACATTTAATGGGATAGCAAAATCCTTTATTTCGCGTAACGCAACTCTTATAACAGGTTCCTGCTCAGCATCCCTTAATATCTTGTTTTGGTTTAGCAAGTCAAACGCCTTCTTTTCCTTATCATTCATGTTTGTTGTATATTTCTGCAGCATTACTTCTTGTCCAGGTAGATAGTACAAAGGAGAACTGCCTACCTTAATTGTTGATATTTTCAACTTGCTGCTTGCTGTAAGCTCTGCAAGATGTGCTGAAGCCATAA
>CAYIKX010000155.1:0-2981 GCA_964364025.1 uncultured Methanosarcinales archaeon | reverse complement strand
ATGGCTTGATTGCATCTTAAGCATGTACAAGACGAAATTATGGGACGAGGACAAATGGAACATTCATTCGCAAAGCTACAGCTCTTCAAAATATGGAAATGCGGTTTCTGCAGACAAAAAGGATGACAAAAAATATCATGAGCAAAAATACGGCTCTAAAGAAAAGGATGTTTCTTCTGATTACATAAGAAAAGAGGAAGCCAGAGAAAAGGAAGAAAATAAATCAGATAATATCCTTGAAGAGGCGGAAGAAGCAAAAAAAGAGCAGGAAATAAAAGAGGATGAGATATTATTCAAGGCTGCAAAGGAAGTATTTTCCGAACAAAAGAATGAAACCAGGAAATCAATGCAGAAGAAAAATATAAATACAATAGAAGATGCCATTAAAAAAGCTATTGAAGAGGAGAAGGATGTTATTGTAATGGACTGAATATGAAATTTCTGACGCTATCAAAATTTTTGCTTATTCTCATGGTGCCTTTTTTACTTTTTCTTCTTGTTTTGAACTTTGGCGCATTTGACAGTTTATTTTTCAGGGAGAAATTTTCCGAGTACAAAGTCGAGCAAAAAGTTCCCCAGGCAATTTTGCTCCATGAAAAAGTCATTAATTTCATAACCGGAAAAAACAATGAGCTTCCAAACGACTTTAATGACAGGGAAAAAAAACATTTATGGGACGTAAGAAACATCGTAAGAATTTCGACTATTTTGCTTTATACACTGGTTATCTTATTTGTGTTATTACTTCTTATTTCGGCATCTATACTGAAAGTTAACAATTTTATAGCAAACTTTGCCGGCAAGGTTCTTGTGTTTGGGGGCTTTTTAACGATAATGCTTGCATCAGCCTTGTTTTTCCTTATAAATTCGGATTTTTCAGCTGCTTTTGAGTCCTTCCATAAGCTTTTTTTCCAGCAAGGTACATACTCATTCGACCCTGCGAAAGAAATTATTGTAAATCTTTATCCCGAGCAATTATTCATGGATATTGGGATAAGGATATCAAAATGGGTTGTCGTGGCATCTTCAGTTGTTATGCTGCTGGGGGCGCTTCTCATATTCAAGCCAAAAGAGAAAAAATAATAAATACCATGCTGCTGACAAGATTAATCATTAAATAATTAAAACTAAAAGTTTGATATAAAAAGCCAAATGAAAAAATTAATTGCAGCCAATTGGAAAATGAACAAGACTATTGCAGAATCTGTTTCATTCATCAAGGAATTTAAAAAATTAGTTGAAAATGTTGAAGGCGTTGAAGTTGTTGTTTGCCCTGCTTTTACCGCACTTGAGCCCGTCTCAAAAGAGTTAAAAAAATTAAATGTTAAATTAGGAGCGCAAAACATGCATTTTGAGGATTCTGGCGCGTATACAGGAGACATCTCCCCATTAATGCTTAAGGATTTAGGATGCGAATTTGTCATACTGGGGCATTCTGAAAGAAGGGAATTTTTCAAGGAGGATGATTTGCTCATTAATAAGAAAGTATCATCAGCCATCAGGCACAGGCTAAAGCCCATACTCTGCTTGGGAGAAACGCTTGAGCAGCGGAACAGCAACAAAACAAGAGAAGTCATTGACAGGCAATTGAGGAACTGCCTTTTGGATATTAAGCCGGAACAGATGAAAAATGTTGATATCGCATACGAGCCTGTGTGGGCAATAAGCAGGGGCAATTCAAATGTGAAAGCTGCATCTCCCAATGACGTAAAGGAAAGCCATCAGTTTATCAGGGAAGTTCTTGAAAATATGTTTGGCAGAAAAACAGCCAATAACATCAGGATTCTTTACGGGGGCAGCATCAAGCCGGAAAATGCAAAAGAATTATTTTCTATGCCTGATGTTAATGGCGGCTTAGTTGGAAATGCCTCATTAAGCGCGAAAAGCTTTGCCGAGATTATAAAGGCTGTGAAATCCTAATTGCAAAATGCATTTAAGCTCTTGCTATGCCATTTCTTAAAACCACCCCACGAAAAAGGAGCGGGGCTTATTTTTTCTTATAATTATTACTACCTTCATTTAGAAAAAATATTCCCCAGTTAAAATTACAAAGGATTAAACATTTTTAGCCTTCTAAACCAAAATCTTTATATAAAACTACTACTATTGCCACCAGTATGGCAAAACCAATAAGAGCAACTCCTACTTTGAGAGGAGAGGAAGCAAGGAAATTCTTAAAACTGATGGAGAAAAGAGAGAATTCTCCGATGTCTGAGATAGATAAGAAACTTTATGCTAATGTAGAAAAGCATAGAGAATATTTTGAATCATTCCTTAATTAAGTCTTTATACATAGGTATAGTTCCTTTTTCTCTTTGTCTTAAAATTTCAAATCCAAATTTTTTATAGAAATGCACTGAATCTTTTCTAGTGTCTGGATTTCTTTTTGCATCAGTTGTTATAAACCTTAATCCAATCTCTTTGCTAATTCTTTGAGCCAAAACTAAAGTAAACTCAATCATTAAAGTGCCAATGCCTCTGCCTAAGTATTCATCAGAAACACATAATCTGCCAATTTTTAATGCAGGCAGCGATTTGTATAGTACACCTTGCTGCCTAAAATGCTCTTTTAATTCTCCTTGAAGGCTGATTGCATCAGCTAGAACAGTTACATACGCAACTAACTCTTTTGTTGATTTCAAAAACCATAAGTAAGTTATGGACATTTGTTTTTTCTGATTGTCGAGAGCATCTTCAATTAGAAAATCAACAAGCTCTTTTTCATAAGATTTGAATTCATGTAAAAACGACTTATGAGATTCATTAATTTGTTGGATTTCTATGTCAGTTAATTTTATTCTCTCTTTATTATTTGCCATGATGTTTAAGGCACATCAACATACAATTTCTGAGTTTGCGCGTATTTTTGCCCGTTGGATGTGGTCATTATATCAACATTCAATATATAAATTCCAGAGAGCGCATTTGAAGGGGCTTCCACGCCAATTCCCACAATTTTCTCCTCGTTTTTCTTAATGGTT
>CAYIKX010000154.1:0-3023 GCA_964364025.1 uncultured Methanosarcinales archaeon | reverse complement strand
AGAAGTGGCAAAGAGAAAAGCAGAGTTCGAGAAAATTGCTAAGGAGATTATTGCCCAGATGGCTGGCAAGCCAAGAGGAGAGATAAAGGCAAAGCTAGTGCAGGCTGGAATCCCAGATGAAATGATTAAGGAATTATTGCCAATCGAGGGAGCGGCAGCTCCTGGAGCAGCTCCAGCGCCTGGCGCAGCGCCAGCAGGAGCAGCAGCACAGCCAGCAGCAAAGGAAGCTCCGAAGAAAGAAGAGAAGAAAAAGTAGATTGATTTTTCTTTATTTTGTCAAAATACGTCCCAATATCTATCTTCCCTAACGTAAATCGGTTTTCCATTAAGTTTAGTTAAGTCACCAGTTTTCTCTAAATGAGTCATAGCCTCATCAGAAACAACACAAAATCCTACAGTGTTGTCTTCACTTAAAGCTTTTTCTACAGCATCAATCAAGTTGCTACTTACCTTTACACCATTTCTGTTGGTAGAAGTAACCAAAGGATTGCCATCATTGGCTGAAATCGTAAGCATTGAGCGCAACCCATTGGCGAATATGTGAACATCGCCTAGCCTGCGATAATGCCTTCCAACAATATTGGCTGCCACAGAGCATGAAAGATCACACAAATCAGGAACTTCAGTTTGCGAGGTATATGTCATTTTATTCAGGAAACAATCCACATATAAAAACTTATTTCCCTAAAAATCTTTTTCCACAATCTTTATATACTAATTCTTACAAAAATAAATTAAAGAGGTGCATAGATGGGTTTCCTTAACAAGTTGGCATTCTGGAAGAAAAAAGACGATTTAGGCGATATTGGAAAAGATTTAGGCATTGATAAAGACCTGGGATTAGACATTGGCCAGGGGCCATCTCCGGATTTGGGGATGGGATTGGAGCCAAATCAGCCATACCAAAAATACCCTTCATTTCAGCAGCCAGGTTTTCAGCCTTCTTTTCAAGCTCCAACGTACAGCCAGCCTGCGTCAAATGACAGCTTCATAGCTTCAAAAAACCTTGAAGTCATATCAAGCAAGCTTGATGCTTTAAGGGCTTCTCTTGAAAGCATTAACCAGAGACTTGCAAATATAGAGGCAATAGCAAGAGGCGAGCAGGAAGATACAAGAAGGCGAAAGTATTATTAAAAAACTAAATATATTTAAACATCAAAAAGATAAATCATCAAAAACTTTTTATACATCAAATTTTTGATTTCTTCTGATGAACAAAAAATATTATATTATTTTCTCCACAGCGCTTTTAATAATATTTTTGGACCAGTTAGCCAAATTTCTCATAAAGAGAAGCTTCCAGACAAACAAGCCAGTCCCAATTATAAAAAATATTCTGGATTTTACTTATGTTACCAATACAGGCTCTGCTTTTGGGTTGTTTAAGGGATTTAATTTATTTTTTATCTTATTTTCAATAATTGTAATAATTACCATAGTATATTTTATAAGAACAATTAAAAAGAATGAAACAGCACTTCAGTTTCCTATTGGCTTGCTTTTAGGCGGCACAATTGGAAATTTAATTGACAGGATTGCTTACGGCTATGTCATAGATTTTATCGATTTCAGGATTTGGCCTGTATTTAACATAGCAGACAGCGCTGTGACGATTAGTGTTGTTTTGCTTATTGTTCTATTGTGGAGGAAATAGATCAGGCTTGGCTGCTTGCAAAGCATATCTTAACGTTTGTGACAGGTCGCTGTAAGGCCTGACCACTTTGCTCAGCGTTTCTTCATTTTCGACATTGTTCTTCTTGAAAACATGCTCCAGCCCTTCCTCAATTGCCTTTTCAAGCATCGAGTGCTGGCTGCTTATAAAAAATATTTTGCCGGTTGGTACGCCCTGACTCTTTAAGTACTTTACAAACTCAACTCCAAGCAAGTGCTTTTGCACATCACCATTGTGCATTGGAAACCTTCCATCAACAAGGTATGCATCAAACTTTCTGGCATACGTGAGTTGCACTCCTTCATCATAATTTGCCGCAGGTGTAACTTTGTGTTTTATTTTATGCTCGCCAACTTTTTTACGGTGTTCAAATTTTGCAATTGTAAGTGCATTTTCTATAGAAGTTCTGTGGATATTCAGCCAGTCAAGCTCGTCTTCCAATACAAAAAAATTGGGCATTTTTCAATAATAGAATCAAACAACACATTTATCAGCTTCAAAGCCTTTTGTCTGAGCTTCTTCCTTGGAATTAAACCAGATTTGGTTTGGCTTGCTTATTTTGGCAGCCCAATCGCATTTCGGGCTGTGAAACTTGTTTGCATTCTTGCTTGCAATATACTTGCCAGGTATAAAAGTCTTCTCTACTTTGATTTCTGATTTAGTTTCTTCTTTAGGCTCAATCTTATCAATGTAAGGATAATAATATTTTGGCCTGTCTTCTGGTTCTTCACCATGCTCTTTGCCCGTTCTTGCAATATTCGCAAAAGCAGCAATCAATCCAATTACAGAAAATAAGACTGTTGTGATGTGAGCAATGCCTAACCTGCTTGCAAGAAGGAAAATGGCAAATACATCAAGCAATAACAGGACTAAAACGCCCGCTATAATTCCCCACCCGCTGCTTTTACCTCGGTATATGACATACATTGCAAAAGCCAAAAAAAACATAAAAACAAGCAGTATTCCAAGCTCAAAGACGAATGTTAACCCATTCAAGTCAAAAACAATTACAATAAAGCCTATAACAGCAAAAAGCAAGATTAACAGCATTGCAAAGAAACTTATGCTTGGCCTTTCCATACAGACAAAGTTTTTTATTATTGTATATAAAGATTTCTATTGGACAGTAGTTATAAATTTTAGAATTCCTCAAACTCGTCAAGCTGTTTTAAGTAGCCTTTTTTCCTGAGGAACGAAAGCTGGGTTGGGGTGTACTTATAGACAATGTCGCCTTTCTCATCGCCGCTGTATTCCCACGGCTCGACAATTGCAATATCTCCTTCCCTTACCCACAATCTTCTTGTCAGCCTGCCGGGTATTCTGCAGATGCGGGTTTTGCCGTCAAGGCACC
>CAYIKX010000153.1:0-3035 GCA_964364025.1 uncultured Methanosarcinales archaeon | reverse complement strand
GCCGGACAGCAAGGCTGCTGCAAAAATAGTTGAGGCTCTTGACAAATACCTCAGCATGGACCTGGATTACAAGCCATTATTGGAGCAGGCTGAGAAGTTTGAGGAGAAGCTGAAGACAATACTCCAGAAAAGCCAGGAAGCGCAGGAGATAAGCGACAAGAAGAAGCTGAGCTATTTTGGATGAAATTGCAGAAATAGTTAGTGTTTTTCAAAAATTATTGAATTATTTAAGAAACTATAATTATCGTCGATATGTCGATAAATCGCAAAGCGATTTTCAGTCATCATCAAATGTCAAAAATGTTTTACATTTTTGAGCACACTCGAAAATCTATGATTTTCGATGAATCTTTGATTTTTGAGATTTTTAGAAAAATAATTAATTGGAGAATAAGAATTATTAGTATAAGAACTTCCAATAATATACTAAAGACTGCTTGAATAACATATTTTGCTTAAAGTCTCACTTTCCGGTTAACCGATTAGAATTTATATACTTATTGATTTATGCTTAAATCGCCTAAAAAGGCAGAATTCTGTAGTTATACAGTTTAAAAATTTTATTTATATACGAATATTCATGGTGCCTAACTTTTTGGCAAATTCTCACTTTTACATAAGTGTTTAGTTATTTTGACCTTGTTTATGTGTCTAGCCCTTGTTTTAAATCTTTGGTCCAGCTAAATTGTGAGCAAATTGGTATAATCTAGTTTTAAGATTAGGAGTTTTAGTTCTTTGATGATGTTTGAATATTTTTCTGCTTTGTTTCATTTAATTCAACTTGAAGTTCTATATGTACTATATAGTTTTATTCACTTATTTTTACTATACGAACTCTCACTTCTTACTATACAACATCATTTTTATTAATAATATTCCATATAGAAAGTAAATAATAAATTTAATATATAATTTAAAACATATTTTATAATAAATATTTAACAACAAATTCTTTAGAAAGAATGTATAAAATTATATTTATGATATAATAATAATTTAAAAAATCCTAATAATAAATATATAATGTAGAATATAATAATAACTAAAGTATATGATAAAAAATTAAAATATATAATAAATTCTAATTGCAAAATGTAAAACAAAATCATTAAATTGTACAAAAATTTTGCAGGAAAATGAAAAAAATTTTAACGATTCCAAAAAAAATTTTAGAATTTATTTATACAAAAAATATGAATTATTTTTTAGTGCTTTTGCTGATTTTTTCAGCGAGTTGCTCAAGAAATCTTGATGCAAATTCTCGTGAGATTCTCATCGATAATGGAAAAAATTTAGTTAAGGTAAACGCTGAAATTGCCGACGACAGTCAGGAAAGAGCCAAGGGCCTTATGTTTAGGGAAAAGTTAGATGAAAATTCCGGCATGTTTTTTATCTTTGAAAATGGGGAATATGAAACATTTTGGATGAAAAATACTTTGATTCCTCTGGATATAATTTTTATTGACAATAATTTGAAGATTGCAGACATAAAATACGCAGTTCCATGCAAGGAAGAGCCATGCAATTTATACACGCCATCAAAGCCGGCAAAATATGTTTTAGAAGTGAATGGAAACTTTACTGCAAAAAATAACATCAAGCCAGGAGATAAAATTATATTATCCTAAAAAAGCTATGCTTTTTGAGCACTCGAAAACCAAAGGTTTTCTTTGCTTAAAAATTAAAAATTTTTAAAGTAATCAATAAATATATAAATAAATACATAAACTAGTGTACAACTGAAGATCAGGACTGTAAAAAATGGCAGACGTCAAGTGCAGGAAATGCGACGAGAAGATGCACAAGAAAGGCATCATACAGAGCGGCAATTCCAAATACGATGTTTACAGGTGCAATGAGTGCGGCAATGAGGAGATGAAAGCAATTGGGGTAAATCCAAGCTATCACAGGTAAAAATTTATAAAATTCCAAAAATAATTAGGATATATCAATCAAATGAAAATTATTGTTAACGACACCATTTAGAGACCTTCGCTCTTTAAGGGCGATTAATCAAGGGCAAGGCAGTTCTTGGTTAAGTGGTCTGGATGGTGTCCGGATTGAAAAAGAAATTCTTGTTATGTGAAATACATGGCTTGGCATTATTTAGATGCAAAAGAAAATGCTGGAAAGCCAGAGAAAAATTTTACAGCGAATACAAAGAAGAATGTTTTAAATGCATTGGTGAAGGCAGATACAAAAAAGTAGAAATAAAGAAAGAAAAAGTAAAACATTACAGTCTATAAATTCTCACAGCAAAAAATTGTTATCAGCGTACTTTTTACAAGATTTCTAGCACACGATAGTTATTTATAATAATCTCAACTGATATGCTTTATGACGTGGATTTTTGAGGTTGAAGATAAATCCGGCAGGAACATTCATCTGTCAGATGAAAGATGGAAGCATCTCAATCAAGAGCATCCTGAAATCGCGCCGTATCTTGAAGATATAAAAGAGACACTAAAAAATCCTGTTAAAATCACAACCTATGAACTTGACGAGAATGTTAAGTACTATCACAAATACTTCAAAGAAAGAGAAGCAGCAAAATACCTGCTCGTAATCGTTAAGTATTTAAACAACCACGGCTTTGTAATCACAGCATATTTCGTTAGAAACATAAAATGAAAGGACCAATGCGAGTTTATTA
Source organism: uncultured Methanosarcinales archaeon (assembly GCA_964364025.1). Classification (GTDB taxonomy): domain Archaea; phylum Nanobdellota; class Nanobdellia; order Woesearchaeales; family GW2011-AR4. The sequence continues at coordinate 382 of CAYIKX010000153.1, read as the reverse complement.
TGACGAGGAAGGGGATTTTTTGGAAATTTCAGTAGGTAAGCCATCAAAATGCATTGCTACTGAATTAGGCCAAGGAGTATTTATCAGAAAAGACGAAAAATCAGATGAAGTGAAAAGTATTGGTATTCTTGGCTTTAAGAAACGAACTAAAGACCTTAAAGACGTCAAATTGGACATTCCAGTTGAGGTTAATTTCTCACCGCTTGCAAGTTCTTAGGGTGTGCCAGAAATCAATTATTAGAAAAAAGTTTGTATAATTCAGAGAATTATGCGAAAGGGCAAAGAGGATAAGGGGGTTTGAGACTAGAGTTAAAGACGCGGCATTAGACGAACGATAGTTTTTTATATATCCTTGTATTGAGTATCTGCTATGGCAGAAATG
>CAYIKX010000152.1:0-3083 GCA_964364025.1 uncultured Methanosarcinales archaeon | reverse complement strand
TTATTGCCTATTTTAAATCTTTTCATTTCTTCTTGCTCACAAATTTCATAACTTCTTCTGCAATTGATTCTGCATCCAGTCCATATTTTTTATATAATTCATCTGGCTTGCCTGATTCTGCATACTTATCCTGCAATCCAATTCTCTTCATAATGCAGGGATAATTCTCGCTTAAGACTTCTGCAATTGCCCCACCTAAACCTCCAATTATATTATGGTCTTCTGCGGTTATAACACAATTTGTTTTTTTTGCCAAATCAATTATTAAATTTCCATCAATTGGTTTTATTGTATGAATATTCACAACATACACTTTTATATTTTCATTTTGAAGAATTTCAGCTGCTTTCGAGGATTCATGCACTAAAGTGCCTGTTGCAAAAATCACTGCATCTTTGCCTTGCTTTAAAATCTCTCCTTTTCCAATTTCAAATTTATAATCTTGGCTATGGATAACCGGAACTGCATTGCGATGCATTCTCATGTATGATGGCCCTTTGTAGTCAGCCAATGCAAATACCATCTTTTCAGCTTCAACAGCATCGCATGGCTGCAAAACAACCATGTTTGGCAATGCCCTATAAGCAGCAATATCCTCAATAGCTTGAGCGCTTTTGCCATCTTCTCCAGTTGCAATGCCTGCATGCGAGCCGGCAATCTTGACGTTAAGCTTGTTCCTTGACACAACATTTCTTGTAAACTCATAAGCTCTTTCGCTGAAAACTGCAAATGTGCTTGCATAAGGAATTTTGCCGGAAAAAGCAAGACCAGCAGCAGCTCCTATCATGTCCTGCTCTGCAATGCCCATTGAAAAAAATCTTTCAGGAAACTGCTTTGCAAAATACTCGCTTCTTGTGCTGTCGCTTAAATCTGCATCTAAGGCAACAATATTTGGATTTATTTTTCCCAATTCCAATAAGGCTTTTCCATAACCATCTCTTGTAGCTATTTTTTCCATTGTTGATTTTATTTTCAATTTTTAGTTTTTGTTATGTTATTTTTAATGTGAATTTAACGTTTTATTTGATTATTTTCAATCTTACACAACGCATTATTTATTTTAAAATAATAAAAAATATCCCTCATTTAAACTTTTTAACATCAATATTTTCTATTTCATTCATCGCTTTCTTGTATTCATCTTCATTTGGAGCTTTGCCATGAAATTTATGGTTTAATTCCATAAACGAAACGCCTTTTCCTTTTATTGTATTGGAAATAATCATAGTTGGCTTTTTATTCTTCATCTTTGAGGCTTTGTCAAGAGCTTTCACAATCTGCTGCATGTCATGCCCGTTCATTTCAATAACATTCCATCCAAATGCTTTCCATTTCAATGCAGCATTGCCAATGTCCATGACATCTTTTACTTTTCCAGTCTGCTGAACCTGGTTTTTGTCAAGTATCACAATAAGATTGTCAAGTTTATAAAAAGCAGCTGCCATTGAGGCTTCCCAGACACCACCTTCTTGGGCTTCGCCATCGCCAATCATCGCATAAACGTTGCATTTTCTTTTATCAAGTCTGCAGGCTAATGTAATTCCGACAGCAAAGCATATTCCCTGTCCAAGAGCGCCGCCGGCAAAATCTATGCCTGGTATGCTTAATTCAGGATGCCCTTGCAGCATTCTGTCAATTTTTCTGTAGCCATCTAACTCAGATTTTGGAAAAAATCCCTTATCAGCCAAAACAGCATAAATTGCCGGGCTGCAGTGCCCTTTGCTTAGGACAAACCTGTCCCTGTCTTCCCATAAGGGATTTTTAGGGTTAATTTTTAATTTGTAATAATATAATCCAACTAGCATATCAATTGCGCTTAAAGAGCCGCCTGGATGCCCGGATTGCGCATTGTAAATCATTGTAATAATTTCTTTTCTTAAATCCTTGGCTTTCTGTTTTAATTCTAAAATAAAATTTTTTGCCATTTTTCTGATTGTAGTTAGAATTAGATAGTTTTTATATGTTTGCATTAACAATTATAGCAAATCACAGAAATAATTAGTTATAATAGCTGTGATTTGCTATCTTGCGAACCGCAACAATTTTATAAAAGATTTTTGTGGTTCGCAATAAAAGAAAATAATCAAAGTAAAAAGAAAAATTATCTCTTAACAAATTCTGCTGCAGGCTTCATATTCTTCCACGCAAGCTCGAATAAATTTTCCAAAGCGCTTGCAAAGAATGGAGTGTTAACCCATATGCCTACATCATATGTTGGATGAACTTCATTGTCGTCAAGAACCATAAATATGATTTCCTTGCCGTCTACAATGCAGAATCTTGCTTTAGTGTCTGTATTCCTTACTTCTGCAATGCCTTGTATGTCTTTTAGTGCAGACACTGCCTCTTTTGTAATAGGAGCTGCAATTCTTATTTTCACTCCCCTTTTCTTTAATTTTTCAAATGTCGGCTTTAAGCCCTCAATCTTTCTGATAAATCCTTGCGATGTCGTCATTAAAGTCACGCTTTCCTCTGCATTTCGAATTGTTAATTCCAAATGGTTGTACAAATTATGCCTTCCCCTTAATGAGCCGCTTAAATCAGAAGGCTCTACAAGCTCAACACCTTGGGTATGCAAGGTGCTTAATTCATTGATGACCTCAGTATTTTTCAAATCGGTTAGTTTTTTTACCTCTTCTTTGGCATAGTCCTGCACATTTTTCTTTACCCTTTCAACAACCTCTTTAGGAGGAACTGCGATATATTTTATTGGCTTGCCTAATTTCATAATAACAAACCCTTTTTTTTCTAAAGATTCCAGGACATCGTAGCTTCTTGACCTTGGGACATTGGCTATGTCGCTCAGCTCGCCTGCTGTAGAAACTCCTCTGCTAAGTAAAGCAGTCCAGATTTTTACTTCGTAAAGGTTCAATGAAAAGAACCTTCTTAATTTGCTCAAAAATTCTTCTTTAACTATCATTTAAACACACCCCCCTTTTATTATTGTATAGGGGATAAAAGACACTACTATTAAAATGTTATTATTTTTAATCAGTCAGTGGTAATTTCATTGTAAAATGGCAATGAGTTATTATGACTGGTCAGTTATTACACTATATAGCCCACTTATATATAAATGTTTT
>CAYIKX010000151.1:0-3162 GCA_964364025.1 uncultured Methanosarcinales archaeon | reverse complement strand
GATGAATGGTTTAAGAGAAAGAAAGATGAAGATGCTGTTCTAGTGGATTTAGGACCATTCTTTGACCGTATGAAGGAGACACGTAAGAGAGAGTGTCGCACGATTTTCAGAAGAGCTTGGAGGGTTATGTACAAAAATACCAAAAGAACTATTTTAATTGTGTTACAAGGGGATTTTAATTTTCCTGAATTCAAAAGAGAATTAGAAAAAGCAAGTGTGCTTTATGGCGCAGAAAATCGTTTTAGAGGATGGCCAACTGATAGTATAGTGGATGAACCAGGAATACTTCATCGTCTTGGACAAGCAACCGGATTTTGGTTGGCATTCGTAGATTATGGACTCATTGATATAAGATACAAAGAATTTCTTGAAAAAACAGAACTTAGCAAGAGATTAATTTTGGAAAATTTGGAAACTATGGTAAAAAAATTAAGAGAAACATTAAAAAAATATCAACAATATGTTGGAGGATTTAAACCTCAAGAACCCATACAATTTACATTTGTTGCAAGAAGACTTAGCAGAATCACATCTAAACATGAAGACATAACTGAAGACCAACAAAGATTGTTTCGGGAAATGGCTGAACTTTTTATTGCTTAATTATCTCGTCACTTCAAACTTTCTTATAGTTTCAAGAAGATGCTTTAATTTCTGGTCTTTGTGGAATGCTTCCCTGACAGGCTTGACCATCTCGTTAATGTAATAAAAAACACTATTCTTCAAATCCATTGGATGTATTTTTCCATCTGCATAAAGTTTTTCAAGTTCCCTGTAATTTTCTATCACTAAATCGCCTCCAAATTTCTCAGCCCTTTTTATTTCCATTGCATTAAATTTTTCAAAAATAAGGTATTTTGAATACTCAAGCATTGGATTTTCTTCAACAACTTTTGCAGGGCAGTAAGCCTTGTTTACTTTTCTTTTAATGTCCTCTTCTGAATCATTCATAAAAATAGCTGTATCCGGCTTTGATTTTGACATTTTAAGGTCAATTACCCTGTCAATGTCCTTTGTTTTAGGTGGCTCTGAAAGTCCCATAAGCATATGGTGGCTTACAACAACCGGCTTCCAAAAGCTTAAATTTGGACCTAGTTCCCTGGCCAGAACATTTACTTTTCTCTGGTCCATTCCCAATTGGCAGATATCTGCCTTGAGATGGAAGATGTCAGCGCATTGCATGCATGGGTACAAGATTTGAGACGCTTGCTGCATTTCAGCCTCTTTTCTGCCCATTATCTGTCCTGTTCTTATTATTCTGTTTATAGTTGAACTTCTTGCAACTTGCATGACTTTTTTCCAGTATTGTGGTTCTTTTACAAAATCATTTGCCCACAAGAACTCAACATTCTTCAGGTCCATACCGCAATGCTTCCATACCTCAATAAGGTATGTGCCGACTAATTGTATTTTTTCCAAATCACCATTAAGCTTATTGTTGGCCCAGGCATGCCAGTCTGCCACCAGCATCTTGAATTTGATGCCAGCCTTTGCCATCTTGTTTATGTTAATAGCCCTTAGAATTCCCTGCGCAATGTGTATATCGGTTGATGACGGCTCAAATCCGTCATAAGCAATCGGGTGCTCTTTTGTTTGAAGCAAGTGCCTTAGCTCTTCCTCTGTTATTATTTCTTCCCCAACCTGCTTAATTAACTCTAATCTGCTTTCAATGTCCATAAAGAAACAAATTATTATGTTAATATTTAAAGTTTTAGATTAATTTATTGAATTTTATAATTTAGATTATATTATTTAAATTTAATCCGCCTACGGCGTATTTTAGTGCTCGCGGCATTAAACCGCTCGCCATATATTTTAAGAAGTACTAGTTCATTGATTTGTCTTATAGACTTTCTTGAAAATCATCTGGCTTATTATGCCAACAGAGACACCCAAAATTTCCAAAGCAAAGAATATTATCATGCTGAGAGGAAGATTGTTTACATAACTGCTAAAAGCCTGTGGGCTTGATATTGTATTTCCAGTTGGTATAATGCTGGCAGGGGCTCCATTATCGCCATATATTGGAAGCATAAGGTAAACAATCAAAGCGATTAAAGCTCCTATGTACGCGCCTTCTTTCATAGGTTTATCTATTTAAAAGGTTATTAAAATAGTTTTCTATTTAATTTTCTTGCCAACTCTTAATTTTTTGAAAGACTAAATAATATTTAAATGTGAATAATATAAATTATACTAGTAGTTCTACCACTGGACATGCTCGCACAAACTTTATAAACCAACTATTCTATAAAATCTTATGAAAATCTCTGTATCTTTGTTATCTAGCTATTTGTACTGCTCAAGAAAGCTGTTTCTTGAGAAAGTTCTGCTGCTTGAGGAGCCGCCAAAGGAGAGCATAGTAATGGGCACAATAAGGCATGAAACCTATGATAAAATCAACAAAAATGAGGAGGAGATAGTAGCTTCAATAACAAAAAGGATGAGTCTTGAGGAAATACAGGAACTTTACAAAAAAGAATACCTGAAAATACTGAGAAAAGCCATAGCCAGCAACAAAAAGCGGCTGGAGCAAGTAAACCTGAATATGCTTGATGCCTATAAAAAATCTTTCCGGTTTATTCTTGATGAATCTTCAATAAGGGCAAATAACATCTTTAGCTTTATAGAAGCAAACAATGTTTTTGGAGAAGAGCTATGGCAAAAATTAACGCCAAAAATATTATCAGAATTAAGAGTGGATTCAGATGAATTGAGGTTAAAGGGGATTATAGACCAAGTCCATGTTTACGACACAGATTATGTGCCGTTTGAGCTTAAAACAGGAAGAATGCCTCAAGATGGGGTTTGGCCATCGCATAGAATTCAAATCGCGGCTTACTCATTGCTCTTACAGGAAAAGTTCAGCAAGCCAATAAAAGAAGGTTTTGTGCTTTACCTTGACTCCAAGGAAAAAAGGCATATTGCAATCAATCCCTTCATGAAAGAAGAGGTAAAGAGGATAGTTGATGAAATAACAGCATTATTAGACAGCAAGGAGCTGCCAGATTTTTGCAATAATGAAAATAAATGCACAAAATGCGGCTTAAGGCAAACTTGCTATAATCAGGAAGAAATCAATAAGTTGATGAAAGTCAGACTGGCATGCCAAAATTAATATAGAATGTAAAATAAAAACCAAGAAAATTGTGTGAAATGCGA
>CAYIKX010000150.1:0-3260 GCA_964364025.1 uncultured Methanosarcinales archaeon | reverse complement strand
TCTTTTCTTTTTTTTCTTGAATTTGTTTCTTCTATTATCAATTCTTGTTCCATAGTTATTCACCTTCTTTATTTATATTTTTGGGAAGAAGCCTAAATGACTTCTTCTATTATGTCTTCATCGACATAGTCCGGAGCTGTAGCTTCCTGCTCCCTAATCACTAAGTACTCGAATGCCTTCTGAAGCACTAGAGAAGCTCTTGGCAGGTCATTAACCCTAAAAGAATTAGCTGTCTGCCAATCTCCATTCTTGTCTTTGTATCTTCTCTGCAAAGAAACAGTCCTGTAACCGACTACTTCTCCGTTTCTGCCTTTTCCCTGGTTTTGCCAGATTGTGGCAGTTATAACTCCTGTGCTGAATTTCTTTTCAGGCACGTTTCTACTTTCCATTTTTACTCACCCTTGCTTTCGCGTTTTGTTTCAAAGCCTCCTTGATTATGAATGGTTGGCTTTAGGCGGATTTACGCCATTTCCAATCATTCCAGAGGGCTGGGTAAAGCTGATTGATTAAATCAACTTCAATAGATAGTAGGGATGAGTTAGTTTATATATTTTAGGCAGAGATGTCCAGTGTCCAGTGGTAGTAGGATATATAGGTTGGAGAAGATAAGTATATATAAATTTTAAAGCTTGAATAACAAAAATGGAAGAAAAAACAAAAACATATTATATAGTTGCATTCTCGGCAATGCTTGGATATTATATTGGTAAAGTTGCAGATAGTGCTGTAAATTTATATTTTAAGGAACTTAACCAACTTATTAGCATTTTTAGTAATATCATTTATACTCGCCATTTTAATATATAAAAAATAAGTATTGTGAAAATACTTTTATTATAAATTCTACAACCTCTTCATCTCTTCTTCTTGGTTGGGTTTTCAGTAAAATTTATATCCTCCAATTGTAATTGAAAGTATTATGAAAGTTCTTTTCATCTGCAACCAAAAACAGCACAGACACAAGACAGCAGAAGAGCTTTTCAGGAATAAATTCAAAACAAAGTCAGCAGGGCTTTACAATGAAAAGCCGGTTACCGAAAAGCAGATTAGCTGGGCTGATGTAATCGTGGTTATGGAGGACTCGCAAAGGTCTGAAATAGCCAAAAGATTCCCAAAGTTTTACATGCAAAAGCGGATACTTTCTTTGGATATACCTGATGTTTACCATTACAACCAGCCAGAGCTTGTCAATACTCTTAAGTCAAAAATAAGCGATTTAGCTTAGCCATTCATCCAACTGCTTCATGGCTTTTTCTTTCGAGCTAAAAATTCTTGTTTCTGCAACTGACATGTCAGGCATTCTTCTGGTTACCTTGTATTTCTTCCTTCCATTCTTCTTTAATTCAATTATTGACACTTCCCATTTATTTGCCATAAGCCACTTAAGAGAAAAAAGCTCCTTTATAAATATCACCTAGGCATGTCCAGTGGTCTGTGCTATAAGAATTAGCTTTGCAACCTCTTCATCTCATCTTCAGGATTTGGCTTTGTGTCGACATTATTAGCAACAAATTCCAAGCGATTAAACAAAGAATTATTGTTTGTCCTTCCATTCAGCTTTACAATTGTTCCCAGCAATTCGTTCTTCGAAGCTTCAAATTCAGCTGGATTGTTTCTGAGATTCAATAATTGCTGCTGGCTTAAATTCAATAACTTCTCAACATGATTCCTGAAAAAAACGCATCTTATTGTTTCTGTTCCATCATCAAGAACAACATTCAAAACATAAGAATAAGCGGGAATAACATTTCCATGCTCAGGACAAACAAACAAGTCAACTGACGGCTTTGCCCTTTTGCTGCACTTTGGGCATACTTCATAAAAGCGAAGGTCAAAAACCTGCACAATTGTGCCTAAAAGCTCAACTTCATTGTCATTCTCATTCAATTGCTTTATCTCCTTCCTGTTTCCGCTCCTGGATTCAACAGCGCTTATAACTTCGCCTTTTGGGTTGATTATCAATTGGCTTCTTTCATTAAGATGAATTTCCTTTCTTCCATTGTTGTCTCTTACATATCCTCCAACTATCTTGACAACAAATCCCTGGCTTAGGTTGGCAATATTATCAGCCTGGGAGCCCCATAAAACAATCCTTATAGTTGCTGTCTCGTCCCCAATAAGCACAGAGGCAACTTTTCCGCTTCTGTTTTCATTTGAAAATTCCTTTAAATCATAAACCTGCAAAACTTTGCCAACAGTTTCGACATCCCTCATACCTGTTAAAATATTTTTTATCTGCAGCCTGCCGCTCAAAGGCTCAAAAATCTTGACCCCAAGCTCATTTGCAACAATGTGTGCTGCTCCCTCCCTGCTTATCAGCCCTGAAAGCTGCTTTAATTTCCTGTCAACTCTTTCCTCTATCTCGCCAGCAGTCATCTTTGTGCTTTCATTTATCTTAAGAACTATCTCTTCATAAGGAATCTTTATCATAAGCAAGGGATTAAAGAAATTATATTTAAGTCTTTGGTTTTTATGGAATGGTTATTGATGCTTTATCTGATGGTGTTTTAAGCTCATTTAATTTTTCATCTAAAGCTGTGATAGAAAATTTGTAAATTTTTCCTTTTTCTAAGCTAGGTATATTTTCAATATCAAATTCGCAGATTAATGATAATAAATCACATTTAGCATCTTTGGTTGTTATCTGTTTTATTTTATGTCCTGTCTCAAGTTGGGGAATAAGTTCAGAAGTTGATTGAATATAGTATATGTTAAACCTTGTGACATCTCTTGAATCGGTTCCATCAGCATTTTTTAGCGGCTTATTCCATGTTAATTTAGTTTTTATATCAGGAGGATTGATTAGTCCATCAACTTTGCTTGGAGCTAAATCATCGACTGGAGTAAATTTTTTATAATTTTTTTCTGATGTCAATACATAAATGTTGCCTGCTTTTTCCTTATCGTTATCTATTTCTCCTTCCTCATTGACAGCGGTAATTGCGAAGTTGTATTCTTTTTCATCTTCAGGGTCGGCAAGAATATAGATAAATTTATTTTTGGATTTCCAATAGTATAACTTATTTTTTTCAAGGGGTTTATTATATATTAAATATTTGCAAGGAACTGTTAATGGCTCACACTCTTCCAAATTTATATCATCTATATTTTCATATTTTTCATTTGTTGCAGAAATTTTTTTAATATTTTCGTCTTTCTTAATCTCATCAGTCTTCATGTTAATGAAATCTTTTGTTGAATAATAAATTGCATAAGAATTAATATCTGTTTCTTCTGGCTTGTCGCAGACTAAGATTACA
>CAYIKX010000149.1:0-3276 GCA_964364025.1 uncultured Methanosarcinales archaeon | reverse complement strand
AAAAGGAATATGAAATCATAGTCACATCAGGCAAGAGAATTGGCAGGGTAAATGGATTGGCTGTTATTGGAGTTACTCCTCCATATTCCGGGATAATTTTGCCTATTGAGTCAGAAGTCACATATGGAGGAAAAGAAAGCGAGATAATTGCAACTGGCAAACTTGGCGATATTGCAAAGGAAGCAATAAAAAATGTAACTGCAATTATAAAAAAATATTTTGGAGAGGACTTAAAGGAAAAGCATGACATCTATGTGCAGTTCTTGCAGACTTATGAAGGAGTTGAGGGGGATTCTGCTAGCATTGCAGTTGCAACATCAATAATATCTGCATTCAAGAAAGTGCCTGTCAAGCAGGACACGGCGATGACCGGAAGCTTGTCTGTAAGGGGAGAAGTCCTTCCAATCGGCGGAGTAACTGCAAAGGTTGAGGCTGCAATTGAAGCTGGAATAAAAAATGTGATTGTGCCAAAGACAAATTTAAAAGATATCATTATTGACAAGGACAAGATAAACAAAATAAAAATCATCCCGGTTGAAACAATAACAGATGTTCTGAAAGTTGTATTGGACTGGACAGGCAAGCAAAAGATATTGAGGCAGATTGTTGCTGCGGATTAAATTGTTTATAAATTGTATTCTTAGTTATTTACTCAAAACACCAATCGAAAATAAACAAAAAAGAAATATTTATATAAAAATCAAAACAAAAAATAATTTATGACAAGATTTGAGCAACTTTTTGCTGATTTTGGTTTGCCTGAGGAACTACGAAGGCAATTTGATGTAACATACGATAGAACTTCTAAAAGCGACTTCAATGAAGAATATGTAAGAGACCTCATTTTCAAAATGAGATTCCTTCTTCAGACAAATTTTGATGAGCGAAATCCAATCTTCTGGGAGTACATTGGTTATCTTGTGGGGCTTATGGATTTCCATCCAGATATGCTCTTGAAGGCTGATGTGGAGCACATGAAAATAATTTTGGAAATCCTACTTTCAAATAATCGTTTTCGCAAGCCCATAAAAATAGTTGGTGTGGACTGGGCAAGGAAAGTGAATAAGAAAGCGGTTTGGAGTAAGCTAGGAGTTGAGGATAGGAGAAATTATAGAGCCTTGGCACGCATTATCTAAATCCACGTAACAACAACAACATCAGTCCTTTCATACGGCTTAATATCGATTTTACCATAATCTTTTGTTCCGTCTTTTTTTTGCAGAATACCAAGCCAACCTATCATCAATGCATTATCTACCAAAACCTCATTCGGCGGGGAGAAAAATTTTGCATTTCTCTCTTCGCACATTATTCTGCACATTTCCCTTAATCTTTTGTTGCATCCAACTCCCCCTCCAATAACTAATTCACTTTTTCCAGTATGCGCCATCGCCCTCTCAGAAACTTCGACAAGCATTGCAAAAAATGTTTCCTGCAATGAAAAAGCCAAATCCTCAATAGCGTATTTTTTTGAGTCAAATTTTTGTTTTAGATTTGTTAAAATTCCTGAGAAAGACACGTCCATTCCTTTGACAACATAAGGCAATTCAACATAATTTTTTCCATTTAAAGCCAATTTCTCGATTTTTGGTCCGCCTGGAAAACCTAATCCAATGTGTCTTGCGAATTGGTCCAAAGCATTTCCTATTCCCTGGTCAAGAGTCTCGCCGAAAACCCTGTACTTGCCGCCGTCATAAGCAATTATCTGCGTGTTAGCGCCTGAAGCATACAACAAAACAGGATCTTTTGCTTTTGTCATTAGCTTTCCGATTTCAAGATGCGCAATGCAGTGATTAACACCGACTAAAGGAACATTTATTTTATTAGCCAACTCTTTTGCTTTTTTCATTCCGACAATAAGGCAAGGGGCAATTCCCGGACCTTGAGAAAAAGAAATCAAATTAATATCTTCTAATTTTAAATTTGCATTTTTCAAAGCGTCTTCTACAACTTTGTTTTTAACATTTTCATGATGTTGTTTTGCCTCGCTTGGGTGAATGCCTCCTTTCTCTGTTTTGTAAGCATCTGTAACGTTAGCGTAAATTCTACCTTTATCATCTATTATTCCGCAGCCGAAAGTGTGGGCTGTTGATTCAATGCCTAAGCAAAACATACAACACAAGAATTTAACACGATTTAAAAATTATTCTGAAAAATAGTTCTAATTATAGGAAAAAATATAAACTAGTGACTTATTAATTAGTTAGTATGAAAAGAATCTTAACTTGGATAGAGGAAGAGAGGATTTTATTGCTGATTATTTTGATAGGTGTAGGATTAATCTTGAAGACACTTCCAGATTTAGTCGTGCTAGGCGGCTTGTTGGTATACGGCGCAGTGATTTTGGCTGTGCTCAGTGCAGTTCATAAGTTGTATTTAAAATTCAAAAAATAAACCCAGAGATTTTAATTTTGTCAGTTTATTGCCAAAGTGAATCTTTCCCTTCGTCTGAAAATGCAATGATTATCGGGGTGTTTGGATTTAAATTATCCTCTGCCAATGCATTATGCACAATCAGGATTCCGGATGCAAGTGCGGCTGATGATTTGCCAAATTTTTCTTTCCAGATTACTTCTCCATTGTCCGCGTCAAAGCTATAGAAATGCCCGCCTTCAGCACCAAAATAAACTTTATTATCCGCTAAAACTGGTGAAGAATCTGCATTTGCCTTGCCAAAGTTGTACTCCCAGATTATTTTGCCGTCTTTTTGGTCCATAGCCAGAAATTTTCCCTCGTAAGTGCCTATGAAAACCTTTCCATAACCGAGAGCAGTTGCACTTGATGTTCCTATCAGCTCATCACCTCCCGAAGCAATCAGGTTTTTCCAGATTAATTCCCCCTTGTCTGCTGATACTGCATAAAAATAACCGTTTTCCGAGCCGACATAGGCAATCCCTTCTGAAACAGCAGGTGTGGAATGCACAAGATTTAATTTGCCCGGGATATAGTCTACTTTAAACCTCCACAATTCTTTTCCCGTTTCTGCATCTAAAGCATACAAGTGGCTCGGCATTGCATTGCTTTTTTGTGATCCTTCTGTTCCCACAAATATCATTCCATTGCTGTAAGCAGGAGAAGAATGAATAACTTCGGCATCTTCGAGATATTTTTTCCAAATTAAGTTCCCATCATTAGCATTTAAGGCATAAATATTTCCGGAATCATCCCCAACAAAAACTTTATTGTCTGCGAACAACGGCAGCGAATGCGAAACTCCTTTCTGGGTTTGGTATTTCCATTGAAATTTTCCTGTATTTTCATCTAAAGCGTAAACAT
>CAYIKX010000148.1:0-3276 GCA_964364025.1 uncultured Methanosarcinales archaeon | reverse complement strand
GCTCAAAAAACCAGAAACAAGCGCTTGGAATGTATGCCTCTAACTTTGCCGTGAGAATGGATATGGACGTTAATCTGCTTCATTATTCCCAGGTACCGGTGGTTAATACGATAATGCACGACATTTCTGATTATGGAAAGCATCCTGCTGGCCAAAACATAGTTGTGGCTATTATGAGTTATAAAGGCTACAATATGGAAGATGCAATAATATTGAATAAAGGCTCAATAGAAAGGGGATTCGGAAGATCTACATATTTCAGGCCAAGCATTGCAGAAGAGCTTAGATACGCCGGCGGCTTAATCGACCAGATATGCATTCCTGAAAAAGACGTCAAAGGATACAAAACATAAAAAGATTACAGGTTTTTGGAAGATGACGGCATTATTTATCCAGAAGCAAAAGTAAAAGAGGGAGATGTTGTAATTGGAAAAACTTCTCCTCCACGATTCTTAAGCTCAATGGAAGAATACAGCTTGGCGTCAAGCACAAGAAGAGAAAGTTCTGTAAACCTGAAGCATGGGGAAGAAGGAATTGTTGATTTTGTTTCATTAACAGAGAATGAAGAGGGCAACAAGCTCATTCAGGTAAGGATGAGGGACGAAAGAGTGCCAGAAATCGGGGATAAATTTACATCTCGACATGGACAAAAGGGAGTTGTTGGCTTGATTGTCCCACAAAGCGACGTGCCCTTTTCAGCAGGCGGAATTGTGCCTGATTTGATATTCTCTCCGCATGGAATCCCTTCAAGAATGACAATATCGCATTTGATTGAAATGGTTGCCGGCAAAGTCGGCGCTTTGGCTGGAAGATACATTAATGGAACTACCTTTGATGCAGAGCCAGAAGAAAGGCTGAGAAAAGAATTATTGTCCTTGGGATTCAGGGAAAGTGGAGTCGAAACAATGTATAACGGGCAGACAGGAGAGCAGTACCAGGCAAAAATATTCGTTGGCAACATGTATTATCTGAAATTAAAGCATATGGTTGCCAATAAGATACACTCAAGAGCCCGAGGCCCAATACAGCTCCTGACAAGACAGCCGACTGAAGGCAGGGCAAAAGAAGGCGGCTTAAGACTGGGAGAGATGGAAAAAGATACTTTTGTTGCCCATGGGGCTTCTTTGCTGCTTAAGGAAAGATTTGACAGCGACAAAACCGTTGTGCCTGTTTGCGAGAACTGCGGAATCATAGCAATCAAGGACAATTACAAGAACAAGTCTTACTGCCCGGTATGCGGCGAGAATGTAGAGATTAATGACATCGAGATAAGCTATGCATTCAAGCTAATGCTTGACGAATTTAAATCGCTTGGCATTTACCCAAAATTGCAGTTGGAAAGCAAGTATTAGAAATTAAAAATCAAAAACAAAAATGGCAGACATAATCTCAGAATATGAAGACAAGCTTCCCAGCAAAATAATAGGGGAAATTAGGAATAATCTGCCTAAAGGCATCAGCGATAATAAATTAAGAAAGATAATGGAAGCAACGTATAACGAGTATAAAAATGCCAGGGTTCAGCCTGGCGAGTCAGTTGGGATAGTATCCGCAGAATCTATTGGGGAGCCGGGCACGCAGATGAGTCTTGATTATGAAGAGCAAGTAATACTAAAAAATCAGAGTAAAATAAAAATAGCCAAAATTGGAGAATTCATTGATAAGGTGATGGGTAATAAGGTAAACTATGTAAGATATAATAATACTGAAGTTTGTGATTTGAGCGGTGCAGAGCTGTTTGTGCCTGCATTAAGCCAAAATGAAAAAGTAGAATGGAAAAAGGTAATTGCGTTAAGCAGGCACAAATCACCAGATAAACTATTAAAAATAACAACAAGGTCTGGCAGACAAATTACCGCAACACCTTATCATTCATTTGTAACAAGAAAAAATAATAGCATTATTCCAATAGCGGGCTTAAGCCTTAAAACTGGAGATAGAATACCAAGTGTAAAAAAAATTGTTAATTTTACAAATAATGAATTTCTTAAGTTAGAAGAATATTTACCTAAAACAGATTATATTTATGAAAGTGAACTAAGAAAGGCTATTAATAAGGAAGGTAATTTTGTACTTCCTATAAAAAGTTATGAACAAATAAACAATTATGCACAAGGAAACATCAAATTTGAGCTAAAGCAAAACTGTGTTTACATGTATCAAAACCATAGTGCTGGTCAAATACCAGAAGTTTTAGAATTGGATTACTTGTTTGGGTTCTTTATAGGAGCATATCTTGCAGAAGGAACTCATACAAAGCATTATATTGGAATAACCAATGTTTCTGAGGAATATTTGCAGCAAATAATAAGATTTGCAAAAAAATACAATATAAATTACAAAATCAAATATGAAATAGGGCAGTATGGAAAAAGCACAACTTTATTATTGTACTCAACCCTCATTGCAGACTTATTGAGTAAAATATGTGGTAGGGGTGCATATAGCAAATATGTTCCAGAATTTGCATATTCTGCCAAAGCTGAATTTATCAGCGGATTATTAGGGGCGTATTTTGATGGAGATGGAAATATTAGCGTTATGCGCAGAGTAATGAGGGTTAGTTCCTGCTCAAAACAGTTAATAGATGGAATTGCATTGCTTCTTTCACAATTTGGAATATTTGCTACAAAATCAGTTGGCAATAAAAATCAATATACATTATTAATTTCTTATCGCTATGCTAATCAATTTAAAGAAAAAATAAGCTTAGTTATACCAAGAAAAAGAATAGCTCTTGAAAAATTAGCACAAATACCAGACTCGAGAATAAGCTATGACTTAATAGATATGATTTCAGGCTATGGAAATATTTTCTCAAAACTAGAAAAAAAACTCGATATACCAAGCAGATTGATAAATAAATTCACAAAAAAACAAAAAATTGGAAGACACACGCTCAAAAAATATATAACCCTTTTTGAAAGAAAGTCTGAAGAAAAAAATGTTTTAATATACGAAGAGCTAAAGATTTTAAAAAGGATGCTTAATTCAAACATTGTTTGGGACGAAATTATTAAATTAGAGTATGTCAAACCAAAAAAAGAACATGTGTATGATTTTTCTGTTGAGGATTTAGAGACATTTACAACTTTTGACGGTATAATCACACATAATACTCTTAATACATTCCATTTTGCAGGAGTTGCAGAAATGAACGTTACCTTGGGCCTGCCAAGGATAATTGAAATATTGGACGGAAGAAAAGAGCTAGAAAACCCGATGATGGAGATATACCTGAAAAAGCCTTATGCCAGCGGGAAAAAAATAGAGGAA